>NZ_JAJCNF010000028.1:0-46557 GCF_020560945.1 Dorea sp. 210702-DFI.3.125 | reverse complement strand
ACAATTTTATCCTTAACTTAATGACATTGTTTTTGAAAAAACCCCGTCCCCAATTGGTAATTGACATCTTCGACGTCTCATACTATGATATTGGCATGGAGGATTTTTTGGCAATGATTAAGGCATGTATTTTTGATCTTGATGGTACGATTGGTAATACGTTGGATTCTATGGTCTATTCGGTTAACCTGACATTAAAAGAGATGAGTCTTTCGGAGATTTCTAAAGAACAGTGTCGGGAGTTCGTAGGGAATGGTGCGAGGGTGTTGATGGAGAAGGCACTGGATGCATCGGGGAATCCTAGTGCGACCAGAATTGAGGAAGGTATGCAGATCTATGGACGCATATTTGATGAGAATTGTACATATCATGTAACACCTTGCGAAGGCGTCCCGGAAATGCTGTATAAGTTAAAGAAACAGGGAGTGAAATTGGCGGTGCTGTCCAATAAACCTCATTGTCAGGCGGTGAAAGCGGTTCATGCAATTTATGGTGAGAAGTTGTTTGACTGGGTACAGGGACAGAAGGATGAAATTCCAAGAAAACCGGATCCGGCGGGAGTGTTTTATGTGGCGAAAAAGCTCGGTGTAGATTACAAGGAGTGTCTGTATGTAGGAGATTCTGAAGTAGATGTGGTGACTGGAAAGAATGCAGGAGTAAAAACTATCGCAGTGACGTGGGGATTTCGTACGAAAGAAGAGTTAATGATTGCCGGAGCCCAGTATATGATAGACAAGGCAGAGAAATTGCAGGAATATCTATAAAAAGGAGGTTAAGAGGTAATGAATGAGTTTGATGAGGAATGTCTGAACGTATTTCTTGAAAATCAATCACAACTTTTTGAGGAGGCAGTTGCAGAGACGCTGGAAGATGCAGAAGCATTTCTGGAGGACTGCATGGCAGTTGTTGTGGAAAACATTGATGAGGTAAAAGAATTCCTGGAAGAAGAAGGAATGGATATTCAGGGAATGTCTGATGAGGAACTGGAAGAAGCAGCAGAAGTGTTCCCGATTCCGGACGGAAGATATCTGATTGTGGAAGGTTAAAATCCGGTGCAGTAAAATGTCCGGAAAAGAGGTTGAAGCAACACAGATAATAAGAAAACTATATAGAAGAGAAAAAGCCGTAACTATCTGGTGGTTACGGCTTTTTTTAGGGCATCATCAATGGCGTTGATGATGATTTGAGAGGTATATGGATTGTCGGAGGAATAAGAAATGTTTTCTAGCGATTGTGTCTGGCAGATCTGGTCTGCGATTTCTTCCATAGTCGGCTGGATCAACGGATACATGGTGGTGACGGTGTCGTCCAGGTTGGAAAATCGGATAGAGTTGATATGATTTTCGTCGACTGTGACTTCTACTTCCAGCTCTTTATCGCCCAAAGTAAGCTGTGAAGTGTAGATGCCCGGTTGATAGGAAGTGCTCTTTGATGAGGAAGTTTCTTTGTTTTTCGGGTGAAACATAAATGTAAGCAGTGCCACCAGCAAAATGCCGAGACAGATGAACAGGACTGTATAAATAATTTCCTTCATGTGAAGTACAACGATTTTTGTTTTTGAACTCATAATAACCTCCTGTATTTGTTTTCTTAGGTTTTTGTTCTTTATAATGTATGAAAAAGGTTGGAAAATTATACAGCTTTTTTCGTGACAAAAGAATAGATATCCTGTAGAATGGGTAGAGATAAAGAGGTGGAAAATATGATAATTATAGCAGGACTTGGAAATCCGACAAAAGAATACGAAGGTACAAGACATAATGTAGGATTTCAGGTGATAGATAAAATCGCAGAAAAATATAATATTGCAGTGGACGCAAAAAAAGGGCGTGCCTATGTTGGAAAAGGAATCATCGAAGGTCAGAAGGTTCTTCTTGTTAAACCGCAGACTTATATGAATTTAAGTGGTGAGAGCATTCGCGAGTTGGTGGATTATTTTAAGGTGGATCCGAAAGAAGAGCTGCTTGTGATATATGATGATATCAGTCTGAACCCGGGGCAGATCCGGATTCGTAAAAAAGGAAGTGCCGGTGGACATAACGGAATTAAAAATATTATTGCCCAGCTTGGGACAGATACATTTCAAAGAATTAAAGTCGGAGTGGGAGAAAAGCCGAAAGGATATGATCTGGCTGCCTATGTTCTTGGACATTTTCATGGAGAGGATCTGGAACTTATGGAAGAGGGATATGAAAAGGCAATTTCTGCCACAGAAGAGATATTAAAAGGTGAGATTGATGCGGCCATGAATGAGTATAACCGTAAAGTGAAGCCGAAGGAGGAGTAAAAGTGCAGGCGTTACTTAAGCCGCTTTTGGAACTGGCAGAATATGAAGATATCGTAAAAAAGAAAAAAGAAGCTCCGGGAATTCTGATGCTGACAGGCTGTGTGAATTCCCAGAAGACTCATATGATGTACGCACTTAGCGATGGCTGTTGTTATAAAGTCATCGCCTGTTCCAGTGAGGCAAAAGCGAAACAGATTTATGAAGAGTATCGTTTTTTAGATGCAGCCATTAGTTTTTATCCAGCAAAAGACTTGCTGTTTTACCAGGCAGATATTCGTAGTAAAGAGCTGGTCAGTCAGCGAATGCAGGTGATACAGGCAGTTTTAAAAGGCGAACCGATAACTGTGGTTGCTAGTTTTGATGCATTTATGGATGCGCTTCTTCCAAAAGAAATGATAGAGAGCAGGGTGATCAAGATATGCTCCGACGAGACTCTGAATCTGGATGAATTGTCTGTGAAACTGGCACAGTGTGGGTATGACAGAGAGATAGAGGTGGCAGGACCGGGGCAGTTTGCGGTCCGTGGCGGCATCTTGGATGTATATCCTCTGACGGAGGAGCTCCCGGTTAGAATTGAACTTTGGGGAGATGAGGTGGATTCTATTCGAACCTTTGATCCGGAGACGCAGCGTTCTATCGAGAAGCTTGACGAGGTAGAAGTGTTTCCGGCTACAGAGTTTCCAGAGGAAGAAGAAAAAAGAGTTTCTTTTCTGGATTATTTTGAAAAAGAAAATACAATTCTTTTCTTAGATGAGCCTGTGCGTTTGAAGGAAAAAGGTGAAGGAGTGGAAGAAGAATTTCTGGAAGCCCAGAAACGACGTGTCCAGAGCGGATGCGAAGTGGCCGACAGCGAAGCTGTGCTTTTTACAACGCAGGAGATTATGAGGAAAATGAATGAATATTCCAGCGTGGGATTTCAGGCTTTGGATATGCGCTGCCCGGGGTTGAATATCCGGGCAAGTTATAATCTTCAGACGAAAAATGTGGATCCATACAATAGAAGTTTTGAACTTCTAACGCAGGATCTGAAAAAAATGAAACGAAATCAGAGCCGTGTCATTCTGCTTTCCGGTTCCAGAACAAGAGCAAGGCGACTGGCAGAAGATCTTCGAGATTACAATCTGAGCAGTTTTTATAGTGAAGATATGGAGCGTGAAGTAGAACCGGGAGAAATTATGACTGCTTATGGTTATATTGCAGAAGGCTATGAGTATCCACTTTTGAATTTTGTTGTAATTTCAGAAACGGATATTTTCGGAAAGAATAAAAGGAAGAAAAAACGCCGTACCACTTATGAAGGGCGTAAGATCCAAAGCTTCTCAGAATTAAAACCTGGAGATTATGTGGTACATGAGAATCATGGACTGGGAATTTATCAAGGAATTGAAAAAATCGAAGTGGATAAGATTTCCAAAGACTATATGAAGATTTCCTATGCTAAGGGTGGAAATCTTTATATTCCGGCAACACAGTTGGATCTGATCCAGAAATATGCCGGTTCTGATTCAAAAAAACCAAAACTTAACCGTCTTGGAACTCAGGAGTGGACAAAGACGAAGGCAAAGGTTCGGGGGGCAGTTAAAGAAATTGCAAAAGATCTGGTAGAACTTTATGCAGCAAGACAGAATCAGGATGGGTTTGTTTACGGGGAGGATACAGTCTGGCAGAAAGAATTTGAGGAAATGTTCCCGTATGAGGAGACAGAAGATCAGCTTCTGGCGATCAATGCTGTGAAGAAGGACATGGAAAGCCACAAGATCATGGATCGTCTGATTTGTGGTGATGTAGGTTATGGAAAGACGGAAATTGCAATCCGTGCGGCATTTAAGGCAGTACAGGAAAATAAGCAGGTGGTCTATCTGGTACCGACCACTATTTTGGCACAGCAACATTACAATACATTTTGCCAGAGAATGAAGGATTTCCCGGTCCGGGTAGATCTGATGTGCCGATTCAGGACTCCGGCTCAGCAAAGAGATACGATTCAGAACTTGAAACGCGGGCTGGTGGACATTGTGGTTGGAACCCACCGTGTGCTCAGTGATGATATTGAGTATAAGGATCTGGGATTGCTGATCATCGACGAGGAGCAGCGTTTTGGAGTCCAGCACAAGGAGAAAATCAAAAAGTTAAAGAAAAATGTAGACGTTCTGACGTTGACGGCAACGCCGATTCCAAGAACTCTTCATATGAGCCTTATTGGAATCCGTGATATGAGCGTGCTGGAGGAGGCACCGCAGGACCGGCTGCCGATCCAGACGTATGTGATGGAATATAATGATGAGATGGTCAGGGAGGCAATCGAACGAGAATGTGCGAGAAACGGACAGGTCTACTATGTGTACAATCGAGTGGAAGACATTGCAGAGGTAACAGCGCATATTCAGAAACTTGTCCCGGAGTTAAATGTATCCTTTGCCCACGGACAGATGAAGGAGCATGAGCTTGAAAAGATCATGTATGATTTTATTAATGGAGATATTGATGTGCTTGTGTCGACAACGATTATTGAAACGGGTCTTGATATATCCAATGTAAATACCATGATCATTCACGACGCAGACCGGCTTGGCCTTTCCCAGCTCTATCAGCTTCGTGGCCGCGTCGGGCGTTCCGGGCGTATGGCTTATGCATTTTTGTTGTACCGGAAGGACAAATTATTGAAAGAGATTGCAGAGAAGCGTCTGGCGGCAATCCGGGAATTTACAGATCTTGGATCGGGATTCAAAATTGCCATGCGTGATCTTGAAATCCGTGGAGCTGGAAATCTTCTTGGTGCCGAACAGCACGGGCATATGGAAGCGGTCGGATACGATATGTACTGCAAAATGTTAAATGAGGCAGTCAAACATTTAAAAGGGGAATTATCAGAAGAGGATACATTTACGACAGCATTGGATGTCAATGTCGATGCGTATATTCCGGATTCTTATATACCAAATGAATATCATAAGCTGGATATTTATAAGAGAATTGCTGCCATCGAGTCTGAGGAAGAGATGGACGATATGATAGAGGAGTTGATTGACCGTTTTGGAGATATTCCTAAAAAAGTGGAGCTCCTTCTGGAAGTAGCAAGGCTTAAGAATCTGGCGCACCAGGCGTATGTGACAGAGGTGACTCAAAAAGGTGTGACCTATACATTCCGTATGTATGAAAAAGCAAAAATCCATGTAGAGCGGATCCCGGATCTTTTAAAACAATTTCCGGAAGATCTGTCATTTAAGGCGGATATATCGGATCCCAAATTCATTTACCAGAGAAAGAAGAAAACAAAGCGTGGTGAAGTGGAGAATCCAATTGAGGTTGTGAAAAAAGTGTTAATTGGTATAAAAGGATTGCTTGACTAGAAAAAAGAAGATATAATAAAAAAAGTGGACATTTCTTTGCCCATCAGAATGAAGGAGGATACGAAAACGATATGAAAAAGAGATTATTTGCGCTGGCTCTTGCGGGAGTATTGGCGGCTGCAACACTGACCGGATGCGGATCATTAAAAGGAGACGAGACGGTTGCGACAGTCGATGATACAAAGATTGATGCGGATCTGGCCAATTTCTTCGCAAGATATACACAGGCAACATATGAGACATATTATTCTGCTTATCTGGGAGAAGATATGTGGAACTCAGATGCTTCTGACGGAGAGACATACGAAGAATCTGTAAAGAGTTCTGTACTGAAATCACTGGAAGATATGATTCTTCTTGAAAAGCATATGGAAGATTATGATGTGTCAATTACAGATGAAGATAAAGCAATGATCAAGGAGACAACGCAGCAGTTTCTGAATGATAATTCTTTAGATGACAAGAATCTTGTATCTGGTAATGAGAAGACTGTAAATCGTGCATTGACACTGATGGCAGTTCAGCAGAAGATGCGAACTGCGATCCAGGCCGGGGCAGATACAGAAGTCTCAGATGAAGAAGCAGCACAGAAGAGCATGGATTATGTGTTCATTTCTTATCAGACAAAAGATGATTCCGGCAACAGCAAAGACGTTTCCGATGATGAAAAAGCGCAGTTAAAGTCTCAGGCAGAGGCGATTGCTTCCGGTCTGAAGGAAGGTGGAGATTTGAACGCGCTTGCAGAAGAGCAAGGGGCAACGGTTCAGACACTGACGTTTGATAAAGATACAACTTCTCCTGATGAAGATTTGATTAAAGCCGCAGATGCACTGGGCGAGGGAGAATCTACAGATGTGATTGAGACAGAAAAAGGCTGTTACGTAGCAAAAGTTACAAGCCTGTTAGATCGTACAGCAACGGATTCTAAGAAATCACAGATTGTACAGGAACGTCAAACAAAGCTTTATGATGATACAGTGAAAAAGTGGAGAAAAAAAGCAGACATTAAAGTGCATAAGGGTGTATGGAAAAAAGTAAGTTTCCAGAAAGTGTCTGTAAAGATGAAGACTGAGACTCAGACACCGTATACAGATCAGGTGCAGACAGACGATCAGGCTCAGACAGATAATTAAAATGCAGTAAGTCTGAAAGACATGAAAAAATTTCCATAGAGAAGAAAAGACCTGCCGGTTGGCAGGTCTTTTCTATCATATAGGAGATGGAATTTCCTATATGGTAAAATTATTTGAAATATGTGGATACAAGATCATTGACAAGCTTACCATCAGCTTTACCTTTTACCTTTGGCATCAGATGTTTCATGATATTTCCTTTGTCTTTTCCGGTTGGGTTCTCGATACCAAGTTCAGATAACACACCTTCGATGATTGCCTTTATCTCGTCTTCGCCCATCATTTTTGGAGCGTAGGCTTCCAGAACAGTCAGGCGGCGGTTGCATTCTTCAATAATATCAGTACGGTCAGCAGGTGTCATCTCCAAAGTCTCTTTTGTCTGCTTGATTTCTTTCATGATAACCTGAATCTCTTCTTCTTCTGTCAGATCTGCACGTTTGTCGATCTGTTTATTCTTAAGAGCTGCCAGAAGCATGGATAAAGTTTCCTTTTTCTCCTTTTCGCCGGCTTTCATAGCTGCGACCATAGCACTTCTAATTTCATCAATTTTACTCATGATACATATCCTCCTCGAAATTACTACTTTTATTATACAAGACTAGATTGAAAATATCCAGCCCTGGATTTTGAAAGAAAGATTCGTACAGAAATAATGCTTCATTCGGATATTAGAATTAACAGAAAACTAACAAAAATTTTGGAAAAACAATAAGTGAGTTTGTAGAAAAAATAACTGAAATATAGTATAATATTTTTCATATCAAGAATAAATAATCTGTCATTTTACAGGTAGATGATAGAATTAGAAAGGGGAACTATAATGGGCAAAGAAATGATAGCAATGTTACTTGCCGGAGGGCAGGGCTCCAGACTGTATGCGCTGACCCAGAAGCTTGCAAAACCGGCAGTTCCATTTGGCGGAAAGTACCGAATCATAGACTTTCCACTTTCAAACTGCGTAAATTCAGGTATTGATACAGTAGGTATTCTGACTCAGTATCAGCCTCTGGAGCTGAATGAGTATATCGGAAATGGGCAACCGTGGGATCTGGACCGAATCTATGGAGGAGTTCATGTATTACCACCATATCAGAAGGCATCTGGCTCAGATTGGTATAAAGGTACAGCAAATGCAATTTACCAGAATATTTCATTTATCGAGCGCTATGATCCGGAATATGTCATTATTTTGTCGGGAGATCAGATCTGCAAGCAGGATTATAGTGATTTTCTTAGATTCCACAAAGAAAAGAACGCAGAATTCAGTGTTGCGGTTATGGAAGTCCCGTGGGAGGAGGCACCAAGATTCGGACTTATGGTCACGGACGATGATGACCGTATCACGGAATTCCAGGAAAAACCGAAGAATCCAAAATCCAATCTTGCCTCTATGGGTATCTACATATTCAACTGGGATATTTTAAAACAATACCTGATTGAAGATGAGGCTGACCCGGAATCTGAAAATGATTTTGGAAATAATATTATACCGAATCTGCTGCGTGATGAGAGAAAAATGTACGCGTATCACTTTAACGGATACTGGAAAGATGTGGGAACGATTCCATCTTTGTGGGAAGCGAATATGGAAGTACTGGATCCGGAACACAGTGGAATTAACCTGTTTGATGAAGACTGGAAGATCTATAGCAGGAACAGTGGTATGCCGGGACATAAGATCTGCGCCGGAGCCAATGTAGAGAACTCGATGATCACAGATGGATGTAAGATCGCAGGCAGCGTGAAACATTCCATCCTATTTGCCGGAGTGAAAGTAGAAGCCGGAGCAGTTGTAGAAGATGCAGTCGTTATGGGCAGAACAACGATTAAAGCCGGAGCCAGTGTAAAGCATTGTATTGTTGCGGAGAATGTAGTGATCGGTGAAAATGCTGTGGTAGGAGCTATGCCGACAGAAGAAGAGCAAGGAGTTGCAACCATCGGACCGGATGTCTGCGTCGGAACAGGTGCCAAGATTGGATCGAATGCCATGATCAGTGAAGATGTAAAGGACGGTGAAGAAAAATGATAAATGCAAATGCGGACGCAATGGGAATTATTTTCCCGAATAATTATGATAAGTTTGTTCCGGAACTGGTCAGCGAAAGACTAATGGCTTCCATTCCATTTGCAAGCCGTTATCGAATGATCGATTTTTTGTTATCCAGTATGGTTGGCTGCGGAATTGATAAAATAGAAGTGCTTGTTCGTGAGAATTATCATTCGCTTGTAGACCATTTAGGTGGTGGCCGAGAGTGGGATCTCAGCCGTAAGAACGGAGGACTTAGTATCTTTCCTCCATTTGCCCAGAAGTCTATCGGCAGTATGGGAGGAGGAAGAGTGGAAGCGCTCGCCAATATTCTTCCGGTACTCAAAAAGCAAAAAGAAAAATATGTGATTATGGCAGATACGAATATTGCTGCAAATTTTGATTTCAATGCGCTGATCGCACAGCATGTAAAAACGGATGCAGATATTACGTTCGCTTATACAAAAGAGGAACTGCCACAGGAACTGACTGGTGCAAAAGATGCAAGTAAAGGGCTTTATTATACGTTGAAGCTGGATGGAGATAAAGTAGAAGACATCTACATCAATAAGCAGGAGCAGGGTGTGCAGAATTTCTCTATGAATATATATATTGCGAACAGAGAGTGGCTGATCGATACCATTAATGCAGCGTTTATGCGTGGAGCTATTTCACTGGAGAGGGATATCCTGATCCCGCATCTGGATACATATAAAGTCATGGCTTATGAGCATAAAGGATATGTGGCGAGAATCACCGGACTTAAGAGCTATTTTGATGAGAACATGAAACTTCTGGATGATAAGAATCTTGAGAAGCTTTTCACAGGTAATCCCATCTATACAAAGATTCGTGACGATAATCCGACCAGATACATCGGCAATGCAAAAGCAAGTAATGTTATGGTAGCAGACGGTTGTGTGATCGAAGGTGAAGTGGAGAACAGTATTTTATTCCGTGGTGTGAAGATCGCAAAAGGTGCGAAAGTGAAGAATTGTGTTTTAATGCAGGATACGATCGTTGGAGAAGGTACAAAGCTGGAATATATCATTTCAGATAAGAATGTAAAAATCACCGATGGAAAAGAATTAAAGGGTGATGAAGCGTTTCCTGTATTTGTTGCGAAAGGACAGGTTGTCTAGTGAACGGGTGCATGTTATGCCCGAGACAGTGCCAGATTAAGCGAGAAGAAGGAAAGCGTGGCTTTTGTGGGGAGTCGGATTTGGTCCGGCTTTCCAGAGCTGCGCTTCATATGTGGGAAGAACCGTGTATCTCCGGGACAAATGGATCCGGAGCTGTTTTTTTCTCTGGCTGTACGCTTCGATGTGTATATTGCCAGAATTATCACATTTCCAACAGTGAGGTTGGAAAAACAGTAAGTGTTGAACGGTTATCGGAGATATTTCTGGAGCTTCAGGAACAGGGGGCGAACAATATTAACCTTGTGACACCAACGCACTTTGTACCACAGATTATCGCGGCACTGGATCAGGCAAGAAAAAAAGGGCTTAACCTTCCAATTGTTTATAATACAAGCGGCTATGAAAAGGTGGAGACTTTACGCAGGCTAAATGGATATGTTGATGTATACCTTCCGGATTTTAAATATCTGGATCCGGAGCATGCAAAGAAATATTCCGGGGCAGAAGATTATCCGGAAGTAGCAAAACGGGCACTGGCAGAAATGGTCCGGCAGACTAGGAATCCTGTATTTAATGATGCGGGGATTATGACAAAAGGTGTAATTGTGAGACATTTGTTATTGCCTGGGTGTCTGAGAGATGCGAGAAGAATTGTGAAATATCTCTATGAAACATATGGTGACCAGATTTATATGAGTCTCATGAACCAGTACACTCCACTCGATACGTTGAATCGGGAAAAATATCCGGAGCTTGCCAAGAAAGTGACGAAAAAAGCATATGATGTTCTGGTGGATTATGCCATAGATCTTGGCGTGGAGCAGGCATTTATTCAGGAAGGCGAAACGGCAAAAGAAAGCTTTATTCCTGATTTTTCCTACGAAGGAGTGTAATGAAGAACAGATGCCAGAAGATATAAAGAACTATCGGCATTTCATTATTGACATTTGAAGAGAGTTCTTGAATAACAGGAACGTGAATGATAAAAAGGTAAAGAAAATTTAACGAAGGAGTAAAGATATGGCAGACAGAGTCCAGTTTCAGAAAAAATTAGGAGAGCTTCTTGCAGTTGCAGCAAGCCAGAATAATAAAATGACCAGTCAGGAAGTGCAAGCTTTCTTTCAGGATGACAATCTTACAGATGAGCAGATGAATCTGGTTCATGAATTCCTGATGTCTCAGAAAGTGGAAGTAATCGGATATACAGGAACTATAGAAAATACAGAAAAAACAGAACAAGAAGAAAAAGATACATTAAGCCAGCAGGAAAAAGACTATGTGGCAGAATATCTGATCGATATTGAAAAAATGGCGAAGCAGACGGAGGAAGAGGTAACACTTGCATATTATCTTCCCAAAGTTGTGGAAGAAGCAGTAAAGCTGCATATGCCGGGAATCTTCATCGGTGATGTGATCCAGGAAGGCAATGTCAGCTTGATGCTGTACTTAGGTGAGAATAAGAAAGCAACAGAAGCAGAAGTGCTGGAGCAGGTGCGCGCTGGAATCCGGGTGATGCTAGAATCCCACACCGAAGAAAAACGCCGCGATAAGAAGATGGTCGAGCGGGTGAATGATCTGGACGAGACAATCAAAAGCATGAAGGAAGAATACGGAAGAAAAGTATCGGTCGATGAAGTGGCGGAGCGTATGGGTATTACGGAAGACACCGTGGAAGATATCCTGAAGCTTGCAGGCGAAGAAGTGAAGGATGAGTAAAGGTGAGTCCTGCCTGTAAGTGGAGGTTGTTATACGCGATATCTGGGTGGAATGTTGTGGACATTTGAGCGCATTTGATATTATTCTGAAATTAACCAATCAATCAAATTGATGGATTTTATGCCATTATATGAAGAGTCCATTCCGGGATTTAAAGAAAGAATAATTTTTTCAATATGGAATACGCAAAAAATTCTGCTTCCTTTATTAGAATAATTTTCATGCATTTTCACATAATAGCATTAAAAGTAAAATTTAGCATGAGAAGAAAGAACAGCCATGCGGAATCAATCATGGAGGAATCATATGAAGGCAACAGGAATTGTACGTCGGATTGATGACCTGGGACGTGTGGTCATTCCGAAAGAAATACGAAGAACACTTAGGATCAGAGAAGGTGATCCACTGGAGATATTTACCGACCGGGAAGGCGAGATTATATTGAAAAAATATTCACCGATCGGAGAGCTTGCTGCATTTGCAGGTATGTATGCAGACAGCCTGGCAAAAGAGGCAGGGTGCCTTGTGTGTATCTGTGATATGGATCAGGTCGTGGCAGCTTCCGGAAACGGGAGAAAAGAGGTGCAGGAAAAGTATATCAGCAAAGTTCTTCAAGGGGAACTGGAAGAAAGAAACAGTATTTTGGCAAAGGTAGATGAGAAGAAATATATCCGGGTGTTTCGGGAACAGGAAAAGGATTATGTATGGGAATCTATTACACCGATCATTTGCGAAGGAGATGTTGTGGGGGCAGTTATTTTACTGTCATCAGATGAAAAAGAGAAGTTTACAAAACTGGAACAAAAGCTGGGGGCATGTGCGGCAGGATTTCTTGGAAAGCAAATGGAGTGATAAAATTTGCAGAAGCAGTCATATTCGCCGGATCTGGCTCATACCTTGTGGTAGACAAGGAGGAAAGAGATGGAGAATATGCAAAAAAATATAAAGGTCATATGGTGGATCAAGTCACTTCTGGCTTCTTATATTGTCACCGGTATATTACTTTTGGTTTTGACGTTTTTTATGTATAAATTTGAATTAAATGAAAAAATTGTATCGGCGGCAATTGTTGGAATCTATGTAGTGTCAACACTGATCGGAGGAATGATCATAGGGAAACTGACAAAATCAAAACGGTACTTGTGGGGGATGGTTCTTGGAATCATATATTTTGTATTGCTTTTGCTCATTACACTTGGAGTTTACAGAACTCTGAATGGAGACAGTGTAAGTATTGTCACATCACTGATACTATGTGCAGGTGGCGGTATGACCGGTGGTATGATATCATGAAAGACTAAAAAATAAGAGCTGCGTATATCTCTTGTAAAAAGGAAACAGATATAGGCAGCTTTTATTTTACGTATGGTTCATAATCGTAATGACGAATGTATATGTCCCTTACAGAAAGTAGAATAGTTACAGTTCGAATCAGAAAGTTTTTGCCACATGTAAAAATGTAAAGATACCAGGATGGAAAGTGTTTCCACCGGCATCTTATGAATTATGGTCTACCTGATCCATGTACTTGATGAGGCGGAAAATCTGGCTTGTATAGCCCCATTCATTATCATAGAAACAGATGACCTTAAAGAAGTGAGAATTTACTTGAATTCCCTGTCTTGCATCAAAGATAGAAGCGTGTGAATCTCCGATGAAATCAGAAGATACAACTTCATCATCTACATAATCAAGAATGCCGGACAAATATGTCATGGAGGCTTCCTTTACTTTTTTGCAGATATCCTTATAAGATGCAGACTCTTTTAGTGCGACGTTCAGATCAACGATTGAGACGTCTGTAGTTGGAACACGATAAGAAATACCACTCATCTTGTCCTTCAGAGAAGGAATGACGAGAGAGATAGCCTTAGCGGCTCCGGTTGTGGATGGAATCAGATTGCCGAATGCAGAACGTCCGGTACGCCAGTCCTTGAGAGAACGGCTGTCCACAACTTTCTGCTTGGCAGTTGCGGCGTGGATCGTAGACATCAGCCCATATTCAATTCCATAATTGTCTTCCAGTACTTTACAGATAGGTGCCAGACAGTTGGTCGTGCAGGAAGCATTGGACACAACGGACATATCTTTCGAATAACCGGTATGGTTGATTCCCATGATGAATGTAGGTGTTTCTTCATCTTTTGCAGGTGCAGAAATAATGACTTTTTTTGCACCACCTTGCAGGTGAGCACTTGCCTTTTTTGCCGTGCAAAATGCTCCGGTTGCATCGATGATGTATTCGGCACCGCAGGAACCCCAAGGGATGGAAGCAGCATCACCTTCTGTGAAGACAGGAATCTTCTGCCCGTTAATGATAAGTCCGTGTTCATAAGTTCCAAGTTCTCCCTGGAAACGTCCAAATGTAGAGTCGTAGCGGATCATATAGACCATATAATCAAGATCCGCATTTCTTGCGTTAATTCCACATAATTTAAAAGTTTCCGGTCGACTGATGGCGATACGGAGTGCAACGCGTCCAATACGTCCGAATCCGTTAATGCCAATTGAAATTGCCATGTTACAATTACCTCCTATAAGACATATTAATGAAGTGGCAATTTCTGATTCATTTGTAATCTAACGCAAGTGTAACATAGTAAAATTGAAAAAACCACCTTTTTGCAGGTAATTAAAATATTAACGGGAATAATTAAAAATTAACGATTCAGATAAAAATATTGCGAAAAAGAAAGGAAGATGCTATACTTATAAAAGTCAAGAAAGACAAGGAGGAATGTAGTGATGAAACATGTGAAAACATTGAATACACAGACTCTGAACAAGACAGTGAAAAAAGGCGGTTGCGGCGAATGTCAGACATCTTGCCAGTCAGCATGCAAGACTTCCTGTACAGTAGGAAATCAGACCTGTGAGCAGAGCAAATAAGTAAAAGAACATAGGTAAAAAACCAGGAGACAGCGGTCTTAAAAGGGTCGCTGTCTCTGTTCTGTTGCCAAATAACCATTAAAATTTTAAAGAGATAGAAAAAATAGAAAAGGAGATTATTACTGTGATTCATCAGTATAAGAATAACGGATATAACATTGTTCTGGATGTATACAGTGGAGCCGTACATGTGGTTGATGACCTGTGCTATGATGTGATCGCTGTACTGAATGAACCGGACGAAGAACCAACAGCTGAGATTTTAAAGAGTGATCTTACATGGGAGAATCTGAAAAAGCGGCTTGGAGATACATATAGCGAGGAAGATTTAAGAGATGCTCTTGATGATGTCATTGAACTGACAGAGGACGGGAAATTATTTACAAAGGATGAGTTTGAATATCTTGTTCCAATCGTGAAGAAGAGAAAGACAGTTGTAAAGGCTCTTTGCCTTCACATTGCACATGACTGTAATCTGGCCTGCAGGTACTGCTTTGCAGAAGAAGGCGAGTATCATGGAAGACGTGCTCTTATGAGTTATGAAGTCGGAAAGAAGGCATTAGATTTCCTGATCGCAAATTCCGGAAGCAGAAGAAATCTGGAAGTAGATTTCTTTGGAGGAGAGCCACTTATGAACTGGCAGGTTGTCAAAGATCTGGTAGCATACGGAAGAGAACAGGAAAAGCTTCATGACAAGAATTTCCGATTTACAGTTACGACGAACGGCGTTCTTCTGAATGATGAGATTCAGGAGTTTGTCAATAAAGAGATGGACAATGTTGTGCTAAGCCTGGATGGACGAAAGGAAATCAATGATAAGATGCGTCCGTTCCGCAACGGAAAAGGAAGCTACGATCTGATCGTGCCGAAATTCCAGAAGCTGGCTGAAAGCCGTAATCAGGAGAAGTATTATATCCGTGGGACATTTACAAGAAATAATCTGGATTTCTCCAATGATATCCTGCATTTTGCAGACCTTGGATTCAAGCAGATGTCCATTGAGCCGGTCGTAGGTGATGAATCCGATCCATATGCGATCCGCGAAGAGGATATTCCACAGATCAAAGAAGAGTATGATAAGCTTGCCAAGATTATGATTGAGCGTGAAAAAGAAGGAAAAGGATTTAACTTCTTCCACTTTATGATTGATCTGGAAGGCGGCCCATGTGTGATGAAACGTATGTCCGGCTGTGGTTCCGGAACAGAATATCTGTCTGTCACACCATGGGGAGATCTGTATCCATGCCATCAGTTTGTCGGACAGGAAGAATTCCTGATGGGAAATGTAGACGATGGAATTGTAAAGCCGGAGATTGCAGATGATTTCAGAAGCTGCAGTGTATATTCAAAAGAAAAATGTAAAAATTGTTTCGCTAAATTCTACTGTAGCGGTGGATGTATGGCAAACTCTTATAATTTCCATGGAACGATCCATGATTGTTATGATGTTGGCTGTGAGATGCAGCGTAAACGTGTGGAATGTGCCATTATGATCAAAGCAGCACTGGCAGATGCATAATGTGTAACATAGAATCCTTCGAAGGAATGGAAGAAAGAGAAAGGAAGTAAATCATGAAAAAAAGCAGAGGCATACTTAGTCTTATTGTGGCAGCGGCCTTGATCGTACTGCTTGGTTTTACGACAATTGTTGGATTCGGAAAAGGCCATACAGGTTCTATGAAGAATATCAAACTGGGTCTGGACCTTGCCGGTGGTGTAAGTATCACATATCAGGTCAAAGATGACAATCCATCGGATGAAGAGATGAGTGATACGATCTATAAGCTGCAAAAGCGTGTAGAACAGTATAGTACAGAGGCAAGTGTATATCAGGAGGGAAGCGACCGTATTAATATCGAGATTCCTGGTGTTACAGATGCCAATGAGATTTTAGATGAACTGGGACAGCCGGGTTCCCTGTATTTTATTGCACAGACAGGCAGTGACGGCTCAGCAAACTACAGTCAGGTGAACAGTACGGGAGATGCGTCCAAAGATTATCAGCTCAACAAGACAATTGAAGAATTGCAGGCAGACGGTTCTATTGTACTGAGTGGCAATGATGTAAAAAGTGCCCAGGCTCAGACAACAGAAGACCAGCTGACAAAGAACAAACAGAATGTTGTATCTCTTACATTTACAAAAGATGGAACAACAAAGTTCGCAGATGCAACAACAAAAGCACTGGCAGCGAGACAGAGCATTGGTATCTATTATGACGGAGCATTTGTAAGTGTTCCGAATGTACAGGCAGCCATTACAAATGGACAGGCTCAGATCAGTGGTAATATGACCTATGAAGAAGCAGATGCGCTTGCTTCTACGATCCGTATCGGTGGTCTGAAGCTGGAACTGGAAGAGTTGCGTTCTAATGTTGTAGGAGCCCAGCTTGGTGAGCAGGCAGTTGCGACCAGTTTAAAAGCCGGAGCAATCGGACTTGCAATTGTATTTGTATTCATGTGTTGTGTATACTTGCTTCCGGGACTTGCATCCGGACTTGCACTTTTAATCTATACAGGACTTGTACTTATAATCCTGAATGCATTTGAAGTAACATTGACACTTCCGGGTATTGCCGGTATCATTCTTGGCATTGGTATGGCAGTAGATGCCAACGTTATCATCTTCGCTCGTGTACGTGAAGAGATGGTACGCGGAAGAAGTGTAAAGAATTCTCTGAAGATTGGTTTCCAGAAAGCTTTATCAGCAATCTTAGATGGTAATATTACGACTCTGATCGCAGCAGCTGTATTGTGGTTCAAAGGTTCCGGTACAGTAAAAGGATTCGCGCAGACACTTGCAATTGGTATCATCGCATCTATGTTTACAGCACTTGTTATTACAAGATTGATCGTAAATGCATTTTATGCAGTTGGACTTAGAAGTGAAAAATTATATTATCGTCCAAAGAAAGAGCGTGAGCCAATCGATTTCCTTTCAAAGAAAAAAGTGTTCTTTACAATTTCTCTTGTATTAATTGCAGCAGGACTGATCACGATCGGTGTCAATGCAGGAAGAGGAAATGGAGCATTTGCATACAGCCTTGAATTCCAGGGCGGTACATCTACAAATGTAACATTTGATAAAGATTACTCTATTGATGAGATTGATAAGGAAATTGTTCCGGTTGTAGAAAAGGTAACTGGAGATAACAATGTTCAGACTCAGAAAGTAGCCGGAACCAATCAGGTTATTATCAAGACAGTTACACTGGATCTTGACAAGCGTGAAGCACTGAATAAGGCTATGGTTGATAACTTCGGTGTGGACGAATCAAAGATTACGGCAGAAAATATCAGTTCTACAGTAAGTAATGAGATGCGAAGAGATGCAGTTATCGCGGTTGTTATTGCGACAATCTGTATGCTTCTGTATATCTGGTTCCGATTCAAAGATATCCGTTTCGCTACCAGTGCGGTACTTGCTCTTTTACATGACGTCCTTGTTGTAGTAGGATTCTATGCAATTGCAAGAATCTCTGTTGGTAATACATTTATCGCGTGTATGCTGACAATCGTTGGATATTCCATCAACGCGACCATTGTTATCTTTGACCGTATCCGAGAGGAAATGCGTGGTAAGACAAAGAGCAGTGATGTTGCAGCAGTTGTAAACAAGAGTATCACACAGACGCTGACAAGAAGTATCTATACATCTCTTACAACATTTATCATGGTAGCAGTACTTTACGTCATGGGTGTAAGTTCTATCAAGGAGTTTGCACTTCCATTGATGGTCGGAGTTGTATGCGGAGCTTACTCATCTGTATGTATCACAGGAGCGCTGTGGTATGTAATGAAACGCTTCAAGAAGTAATTTTAAATACTATAGAACAGCCAAAGTCATATTTTATGGCGAGGCTGTTCTTTTCTTAAAGTAAATATTTGCAAAGTAAATAAAATGATGTTGGAGATTCCTGTCGAAAGTGTAGTATTTACTTTGCAAATATTTATTTGGATAAAACAGGAGAGACGAAAATTATGGAACGCTGGGTACTTTTAAGAAAAGGTGCTGATTTTGAGGCTATCAGTAAGAAATTTCATATTAGTCCGAGACTGGCCAGTCTGATCCGTAACCGGGATGTTATTGGAGATGAAGCAATCAACCAATATCTGAACGGTACAATTGCGGAACTCTACGATGGAATGCAGATGAAGGGTATGCCACAGGCGGTGGAAATTCTGACTGAAAAAATCAGGGACCGGGAAAAAATCCGTGTCATTGGAGACTATGACTGTGATGGGATCAATGCGACATATATTCTTTTAGAAGGTCTGGAAAAGCTTGGCGCAAAGGTGGACAGCGACATCCCGGATCGTATCAAAGACGGATATGGATTAAATCAGCATCTGATCGACCGGGCACATGAAGATGGAATTGATACGATCATTACCTGCGATAACGGAATTGCGGCAGCGAAAGAAATTGAGTATGGAAAAGCGCTTGGTATGACGATCATCGTAACAGACCATCATGAAGTGCCGTACAAGGAAAATGAAGCGGGAAGAAGATATATTTTACCGCCGGCAGATGCAGTTGTTGACCCAAGGCAGGAAGGATGTGAATATCCATTTAAAGGATTATGTGGTGCAGCGGTTGCATACAAGCTTGTAGAGGCGCTCTGTGAGGCAAATGGTCAGGACGTGGCGGATCTGGATTATCTTTTGGAAAATGTTGCAATTGCAACAGTGGCAGATGTGATGGATCTGACAGAGGAAAATCGAATTCTGGTGAAGCAGGGTCTTGAGATGCTAAAGAGGACCTCTAATCTGGGACTACGTGCCCTGATCCAGTGTATCGGGCTGGAGGGAAAAAAGATTCAGGCATATCACATCGGATTTATTCTTGCTCCGTGTCTGAATGCCAGTGGTAAGCTGGATACGGCAAAAAGAGCACTGGCACTGCTTCGGGCAAAGACAGAGCGGGAGGCAGATATGCTGGCAGGTGATCTGAAAGCATTGAATGAGAGCCGTAGAGATATGACAGACCGCGTTGTAGATGAGGCAATGGCGAAAGTGGAACAGACAGATATCCGGGGGGATAAGGTGCTTGTTATCTATCTGCCGGATTGTCATGAAAGCCTTGCCGGCCTTGTGGCTGGACGTGTGAGAGAAAATTACTATCGTCCGGTATTTGTATTGACGGATTCCGAAGATGGAGTCAAAGGATCGGGAAGATCGATCGAAAGCTATTCCATGTATGAAGAACTGACAGGCTGTGGGGATCTTCTGACAAAATTCGGCGGACATCCGATGGCGGCAGGACTTTCACTTGATAAAGAAAATGTTGAGAAATTCAAAAGAAGACTAAATGATCAGTGTACGCTTTCAGAAGAAGAGCTGACAGAAAAAGTAGTGATCGATATGGAACTGCCATTTGCTGCTATTACAGAACAGTTTATAGAAGAACTTGAATACATGGAACCATTTGGAAAAGGTAATACAAAACCGGTTTTTGCGGCAAGAGGCGTCGTCATGCAGCATGTGAAGATTATCGGGAAAAATAAAAATGTTGCAAAAGCAACAGCAATCGATGCGGCGGGAAACCGGATGGAAGCCATTTGTTTTCATGATGCACAGGAATTTGCAAAACAGTGTGAAAGAAATAATGGTAAAATGTCCATTACATTTTACCCTGGAATCAATGAATTCCGGGGAGAAAGACAAATTCAGATTGTAATTACTCATTATCGATAGATTTTTTTTGAAAAATGGAACAAATAATGCTATACTAAAAGATATACTTTACCTTGAAAGAGAAGAAGGAGAGAATAATTATGAAACCGATAGAAGATTATGTAGTAAGTATTCCGGATTTTCCAGAACCGGGGATCATATTTCGTGATGTGACAAGTGTATTACAGGACGCGGAAGGACTGCATCTTGCAATTGATCTGATGCAGGAAAAATTAGAAGGTCTTGACTTTGACGTAGTAGTCGGACCGGAATCCAGAGGATTTATTTTCGGGGTACCGATCGCATATAATCTGAAAAAGCCATTTATTCCGATTCGTAAAAAAGGAAAGCTTCCAAGAGAGACGGTTTCTGCAGAGTATGAATTAGAGTATGGCACAGCAACTATCGAGATGCACAAAGATGCGATCAAGCCAGGGCAGAGAGTTGTGATCATTGATGATCTGATCGCGACAGGCGGAACGAATGAGGCAATGATCCATTTGATTGAAGGTCTTGGCGGAAAGGTTGTAAAGACTGTGTTTTTAATGGAACTGGCAGGACTTCATGGACGTGACAGATTACAGGGATATGATATAGATTCAGTTATTGTATATCCTGGAAAATAGAAAAAGATATACATTTGAGAGACTAGAGAGGGAAGGAGGCGTTAATATGTCAGAGAATAAAACAACATATGAGTCACTGGACGGCAAGATTGCTCCGGAAGCATTGCTAAAAGACACAAGAGGGAAACTTCAGATGGTAGATGGGCACGGGATCAAACAGGAGGCAGATTATGATGATCCGGATAAGCTTTATGGCATGTTAATTGCCCGTATTCAAAAGTATCATCCGTCTGCGGATGTTACTCAGATCGAGAAGGCATATAATCTGGCAAAAAAAGCGCATGGAGACCAAAAGAGAAAGTCGGGAGAACCGTATATTATCCACCCGCTCTGGGTAGCAATCATTCTTGCGGATCTTGAGATGGATAAGGAGACAATTATCGCAGCTCTTCTTCATGACGTAGTGGAAGATACTCGGATTGGAGAGGATTATATCAAAGAAGAGTTTGGAGAAGAGGTAGCTCTTTTGGTAGACGGTGTTACGAAACTTGGCCGTGTAGCTTATTCTGCGGACAAACTGGAACTTCAGGCGGAGAATTTGAGAAAGATGTTCCTTGCCATGGCAAAGGATATCCGGGTTATTATCATTAAACTTGCGGACCGTCTGCATAATATGCGTACACTGCAGTTCATGACTCCGGCCAAACAGCAGGAAAAGGCTCGTGAGACAATGGATATTTATGCGCCGATCGCGGGAAGGCTTGGTATTTCTAAAATTAAGACAGAACTTGACGATCTGTCATTGAAGTATCTGAAACCAGATGTATTTTTTGATCTTGTAAATCAGATCAATGCCAGAAAAACAGAGCGTGAGGAATTTGTCCAACAGATTGTGGATGAAGTGTCCATGCATATGAAAAATGCGGGGATTAAAGCAGATGTAAATGGACGTGTAAAGCATTTCTTCAGTATTTATAAGAAGATGGTCAATCAGGATAAGACAGTAGATCAGATTTATGACCTGTTTGCAGTCCGTATCATTGTGGATTCTGTCAAAGACTGTTATGCGGCATTGGGAATTATCCATGAGATTTATACGCCAATTCCTGGAAGATTTAAAGATTATATTGCCATGCCGAAACCGAATATGTATCAGTCTCTGCATACAACGCTGATGAGTTCGATTGGTCAGCCGTTTGAGATCCAGATCCGTACACAGGAGATGCATAAGACAGCCGAATATGGTATTGCTGCTCACTGGAAGTATAAAGAGTCCGGCGGCAGCAAGAAAGGTGTTATGGCTGAAGAAGAGAAAATGAGCTGGCTCAGACAGATTCTGGAATGGCAGAGAGATATGTCTGACAACAAGGAATTCTTAAGCCTCATCAAAGGAGATCTGGATCTGTTTGCAGATGATGTGTACTGCTTTACACCGCAGGGGGATGTAAAGACATTGCCGACGGGGTCCACTCCAATCGACTTTGCTTATTCCATACACAGTGCAGTCGGCAATAAGATGGTCGGTGCCAGAGTGAATGGAAAGCTTGTTCCGATTGATTACAGAATCCAGAATGGAGACAGAATAGAAATTCTGACCTCCCAGAATTCGAAAGGACCAAGCCGTGACTGGCTGAATGTAGTCAAGAGTACACAGGCAAAAAATAAGATCAATCAGTGGTTCAAAAAAGAATTTAAAGAGAGCAATATTATCAAAGGAAAAGAGATGGTGGCTTCCTATTGCAAAGCAAAATCTCTCAACCTTTCTAATCTGCTCCAGCCAAAATATGAAGAGATCGTACAGAGAAAATATGGATTCAAGGACTGGGATTCTGTGCTTGCCGCGATTGGACATGGCGGCTTAAAAGAAGGACAGGTCGTGAATCGTCTGGCGGAAGAATATGGCAAGGATCACAAGCAGGAACTGACAGATGAAATTGTACTTGAAAAAGTTGCAGAGGCGGCTAAGAATAAAGTCCATATTGCCAAGTCCAAGAGTGGAATTGTTGTGAAAGGAATTGATGATGTGGCAGTCCGGTTCTCCAGATGCTGTAATCCAGTACCGGGAGATGAGATTGTCGGATTTGTTACAAGAGGAAGAGGACTTTCGATTCACCGCACGGATTGTGTTAATATGATACATTTGACAGAAGCAGAACGTGCAAGACTGATTCCGGCTGAGTGGGAAGGAAATGTGGCAGAAGAGGCAGGAGGTCAGTATCTGGCTGAGATCAAGATGTATGCAAGAGATCAGCAGGGACTTCTGATGAGTATTTCCAAAGTATTTACGGAGATGGAGATGGATGTCAAATCCTTAAATATCCGCACGAGCAAGCAGGGAACTGCGACCATCGAGGCTGGATTTATTGTGCATGGCCGAGAGGAACTTGCAAAAGTAATTGGTAAACTGCGTCAGATTGATGACGTGATTGATATTGAGAGAACAACAGGCTAGGAGGAAAGAAAAAGCAATGAAGATAGAGAAATTTCCCCTTGGGATTTTGGGGGCAAATTGTTACCTTTTGATAAATGAAGAGACAAAGGATACAGTTGTAGTGGATCCAGGTGGACATTCTAAGAAGTTTACAGCATACATTGAGGAAGAAAAACTTAACCTTGTGGCAATTCTTCTGACTCATGGACATTTCGATCATATTATGGGAATTGATTCTATTCTGGAAAACTGGAATATTCCGGTCTATGTAGAGGAAGAGGATCTTCCGATTATGACGGATCCAGAGCTGAATCTGTCTTCGTCTTACACGAACGGCTATTCCTTTGATGGTGCAAAACCGTTAAAAGACGGACAAAAACTGGAACTGGCAGGTGAGACGATAGAAGTCATTCATACACCGGGACATACGATGGGCGGCTGTTGCTATTATCTGCCTGTAGAACATGCGGTATTTAGTGGAGATACTTTATTCCAGCGTTCTGTCGGACGTACGGATTTTCCGAACAGCAGTCAGGATGCAATCGTACGATCTGTAAGAGAACGACTGTTCGCACTTCCGGATGATACGATTGTTTATCCGGGACATATGGGTGAGACAAAGATAGAGTATGAGAAGCTTCACAACCCATATGTACAGGAGGGCTAAGAATGATCCGGGTTATATGCAATCAGGAGACATTTGTGTATAATGCATATCATATGGTGAAGGCTTTTTATCCATCGGAGACAGTTACGTCTTCGGTGGACGAAAAAGCCTCTAATTATGTAACTGTGGAATTTGCAGAAGATGGTACAGACGGGCAGAAAGAGGCGATGATTGAAATTGCAGACAGGCAGACAAATGACATGCCAGCGGAGAAATCTGCAATGAAAAAATATCTCGACCGGATGTTATACAAAAAGTTGTCAGAGCAAAGTGGCAGAACTCTTGCATGGGGAATCCTGATGGGAGTACGACCGACTAAAATTGCTATGAGAAAACTGGAAGAAGGTATGACACAGGAGACGTTTGTTCCATGGTTCCAGAAGGAGAATCTGGTGAGTGAAGAAAAAGCACATCTTGCATGGCAGATTGCAGGGAGAGAAAAAAAGCTTCTGGATCAGTTGGATTATGAAAATGGCTATAGTCTTTATGTGGGAATCCCGTTCTGCCCAACGGTTTGCAGTTACTGTTCGTTTAGTTCGGGTGCCTTAGGTGACTGGGAGCACCGGGTAGAAGACTATCTGGCTGCACTTATGAAGGAACTGGAAGCAATTGCGAAAATATCTGAAGGAAGAAAAGCTGACACCATTTACATGGGCGGTGGAACACCGACAACTTTGAATGCGGATCAGTTAGACCGGCTGCTTACATGCATTGATAGACATTTTGTAAGGGAAGGACTTCTGGAGTTTACGGTGGAAGCCGGACGACCGGACAGTATTACGAAAGAGAAACTTCAGGTGCTTCGAAATCACGGTATTAATCGAATTTCTATCAATCCTCAGAGCATGCAGCAGAAGACCTTGGATACAATTGGACGTAAGCATACTGTAGAACAAGTGTATGAAGCATTTCATATGGCGAGAAAGCTGGGATTTGATAATATCAATATGGATATTATTGCAGGACTTCCGGGAGAGACACCGGAGGATATGGAGGACACTCTAAGACAGATTGCGTTACTTGGACCTGATAATCTGACGGTACATTCCCTTGCAATTAAACGTGCAGCTAAAATGGGCCAGGAAGAGAGAGAAGGGAAACGATTAACGATCATACAAGATGAAATAGGTACGATGGTAGAGATGGCAGGAAATAAAGCCCGACAGATGGGACTTTTTCCGTATTATCTGTATCGTCAGAAGAATATTGCCGGAAATTTTGAAAATGTGGGCTATGCAAAGGTTGACAAAGCAGGAATATACAATATACTAATTATGGAGGAAAAGCAATCCATTATTGCAGCAGGTGCAGGTGCGTCTACAAAAATCGTACTGAAAGAACCTGTCATAAATCCTGAAAGCAAAAAGAAGAAAAAAACCAGTCTGATCCGGCAGGAGAATGTAAAAGCAATCGATGCTTACATCAGCCGGGTGGACGAGATGATAGAACGAAAAGGAGAATGGCTATGGCGTTAAAGAAGAAACCAGTAACCGGTATGAAAGATGTAATGCCGGCAGAGATGGAAATCCGGGATTACCTGATCGGCCTGATTAAAGACACCTATAAAACATTTGGATTCCAATCTATGGAAACTCCATGTGTTGAGCATATCGAGAACCTGTGTAGCAAGCAGGGGGGAGATAACGAAAAACTGATCTTCAAGATTTTGAAACGTGGAGAAAAGTTAAAAATTGACGAGGCAAAAGAGGAAAATGATCTTGTGGATGGAGGACTTCGGTATGACCTGACGGTTCCGCTTGCAAGATATTATTCTAATCATGCAAATGAGCTGCCGTCTCCTTTTAAAGCACTTCAGATTGGAAGTGTATGGAGAGCAGACCGCCCGCAGAAAGGACGTTTCCGCCAGTTTGTGCAGTGCGATATCGATATATTAGGAGAGGCTTCTAATCTCGCCGAAATCGAGCTGATCCTTGCCACAACGGCGATGCTTGGGAAACTGGACTTTAAGAATTTTACTGTATGTATTAATGACCGTAATATATTGAAATCTATGGCTGCTTACAGTGGTTTTAAAGAGGAAGACTATGATGAAGTCTTCATTGTTCTGGATAAGATGGATAAGATCGGACCGGAAGGTGTCGAGGCAGAGCTTATTGAGATGGGATATACCAGTGAAAGTGTTAAGACCTACCTTTCTCTTTTTGATGAGGTTGCTTCTGATGTATCCGGAGTCCGTTACCTGAAAGAAAAGCTTGGAGATTATCTGAGTGATGAGACGGCTGACGGCCTGGAACTGATTATGTCAAGTGTAGAAGCTGCAAAAGAGTGTGATTTTAAACTTCAGTTCACACCAACCCTCGTAAGAGGACAGTCCTACTATACCGGAACAATTTTTGAGGTAACTATGGACGACTTTGGAGGTTCTGTTGCCGGAGGCGGACGTTATGATAAGATGATCGGCAAGTTTACAGGGCAGGATACACCGGCATGCGGATTTTCCATTGGATTTGAGAGAATTGTCATGCTGCTTCTGGAAAATGGATATAAAGTTCCGGGAGGACGCCAGAAAAAGGCATATCTTCTGGAGAAGAAGCTTCCAAAAGAGGCCATGTTGAAGGTTCTTGCTCTTGCAAAAGCTGACCGGGAGGCAGGACGACAGGTGCTGATCGTCAATATGAAGAAGAATAAGAAGTTTCAGAAAGAGCAGCTAATAGAAGATGGATATACAGAAATTGCAGACTGTTATGCAGATTCCGTAGACAGGCTGTAGAGAATAGAACGCACAAGTGAAAAAGGAGATATAGAAAAATGGCAGAGTCAATGCAGGGCTTAAAGAGAACCCACAGATGTGGGGAACTGTCAGCAGCTAACGTAGGCGAGACAGCGACCATTATGGGCTGGGTACAGAAAAATCGTAATAAAGGAGGTCTCGTATTTGTAGATGTAAGAGACCGTTCCGGAATTATCCAGGTTGTATTTGATGAAGGAAGTGTAGATGCAGCACTGATCGAGAAGGCTGCAAAGCTTCGCAGTGAATATGTTGTTGCAGTTGTAGGAAAAGTTGCAAAACGATCTGGTGCAGTCAATGAGAACATTGCAACAGGTGAAATTGAGATTATCCCAGAGGAGCTTCGTGTACTTTCTGAGTCAGAGACACCTCCGTTCCAGATTGAGGAGAATTCTAAGACAAAAGAAGAAGTCCGTCTGAAATACAGATATCTGGATCTTAGAAGACCGGATATGCAGCGCAATCTGATGATGAGAAGCAAGGTGGCTACACTTGCACGTCAGTTTATGGCAAATGAAGGATTCCTTGAGATTGAGACACCGGTACTCATCGGAAGTACACCGGAGGGAGCAAGAGATTACCTTGTACCAAGCCGCGTTCATCAGGGACATTTTTATGCACTTCCACAGTCACCACAGCTATTTAAGCAGCTTTTAATGTGTTCTGGTTATGACAGATATTTCCAGATTGCAAAATGTTTCCGTGACGAGGATCTTCGAGCAGACCGTCAGCCAGAGTTCACACAGATGGATATGGAGCTGTCTTTCGTAGATGTTGATGATGTCATTGATGTCAATGAAAGATTCCTTGCGATGCTGTTTAAAGAAGTTCTTGGTGTGGAAGTTCCGCTTCCGATTCCGAGAATGACATGGCAGGAGGCTATGGATCGTTACGGTTCCGATAAACCGGATACAAGATTCGGCATGGAGCTTGTCAATGTGACAGATGTCGTAAAAGACAGCGAGTTTGTTGTATTTAAGGGTGCTATAGAGAATGGTGGTACCGTTCGTGGTATCAACGCAAAAGGCCAGGGAGGAATGGCACGTAAGAAGATTGACAAGCTGGTTGATTATGCAAAGGATTACGGTGCAAAAGGATTGGCTTACATTGCAATCCATGAAGATGGAACTGTAAAATCTTCTTTCGCAAAATTCATGACAGAGGATGAGCAGAAGAACTTGATTCAGGCTATGGACGGTGAGAATGGTGATCTGCTTCTCTTTGCAGCAGATAAGAATAAAGTTGTATGGGATGTATTAGGTGCGCTTCGTCTGGAACTTGCACGCCAGATGGATCTTTTAGATAAGAATGAGTACAAATTTATGTGGATCACAGAGTTCCCGCTTCTTGAGTGGAGTGAAGAACAGAACCGTTTCACAGCAATGCATCACCCATTTACAATGCCAATGGAAGAAGATCTTCAGTACATCGACAGTGATCCGGGAAGAGTCCGTGCAAAAGCATACGATATTACTTTGAATGGAAATGAGATTGGTGGAGGAAGTGTGCGAATCTTTAACCCTGAGATCCAGAGCAAGATGTTCGAGGTGCTTGGATTTACACCAGAGCAGGCACAGGAGCAGTTCGGATTCCTCCTGACAGCATTCAAGTATGGAGTACCGCCACACGCAGGACTTGCATATGGACTGGATCGTCTTGTTATGCTCATGGCAAAACAGGATAGCATTCGTGACGTGATAGCATTCCCGAAGGTAAAAGATGCTTCGGATCTTATGACAGAGGCTCCAACAAAAGTTGATCAGAAACAGCTTGATGAATTGGGACTTGAAGTAGTAGCTGAGGAAGAATAAAAGTTATTTAATGATGAAAAAATCCCATCCGGATATTCTCGCATTGAAGAATACCGGATGGGATTTTTTCTTGAATTATTGATCTTTTGGTGAACGTCCATCTTTGTGCTTATTCCAGATATTAAATGCAATTAAAAGACCTGCTGTGTATAAGATGCTGATCAGAATTGCCGGACTGTCTTTCAAAAAATAAATAACCAATACTGCGGCAATTAACGCAATGGTCATCTGGAATGCAATCCAGATTCTTTTTTCACGAATTTCTCTGGTATGCTGCTGGGATTCCAGACGCTTCTGTTCTAATTTTAAGTATTCCATCAAGTCCTTGTCCGGAATACGGGAAAGTATAATTTCATCGCGAACAAGTCTGGCTTCGCGGCGGGAGTGGATATTTGCAATTTTAGCAGAAAAACGGGCAAAAAATCCGGAGGAATCACGCTCTTTTTCAGCTTTGTCAAACGGATCCATCTCAGAATCCAAGTTATAAGCAGATTCCGTTCCTGGAGCAGTAGTATTATTGATGACAGATGCATTTTTCCGGGCAGTTGTGCTACCGGAAGCAGACGTATCTTCCTGGATAGTTGAACTTTTAGAAGCAGACGTATCTTTCTGGATAGTTGTGCTGCTAGAAGCAGATGTATCTTCCTGACCAGATGCATTTTCTGTAGCAGATGCATGATCTATTGTAGTTATATTTTCTTCTGTAGTTGTATTTCCTTCTGTAATTGTCTCTGACATAACAGACCTCCTATGTGAATTATATATATCAGCTGGGAGATGACTCCCACCTCGCAGCAATAATGCCGAGGCATTATTGAATCATCGTTTTGTTTATCATAACAGTAAAAAAAATAAAAAACAACTGATTTTCCAAGATTAGTCTTATTAAAAGAAAGAAGATTAGAGACTTTCACATATGAGAAGTGTGCAAAAAAATGGAATAAAATATATTGCATCAAAAATTTTGAAAAAAATTAAAAAAAGCTGTTGACAAAAGTCTGATTATCCTGTATAGTATGTATTGTTCCAAGGAACACAAGAAACAAACGGAACAATATAATGAATGCGACAGTGGCTCAGTTGGTAGAGTACGACCTTGCCAAGGTCGGGGTCGCGGGTTCGAACCCCGTCTGTCGCTTTTATAAAAATCTCAATCTTCGGATTGAGATTTTTTCGTATATGATAACTTGTATTTTCTATATATTCAAGAATGCCTCGGCATTCTTGCTGCGAGGTTCATGCATTAAAATTCTCCTATAATTCCAATAATTACAGATAGAAAAACATGCGTAAAATAAAAAATTATGATATGATATGAGAGTCAAATCTCAGAAAGAAATAATGTTGATAAAAAGTGGAGGCAGACTATGGAAACATACACTCTGGATTGGCAAAAAGGACAGCTTATTCAGGATAGGATGCAAGAAGCAGATTACAAGAGGATAAGTGATAAAAAAATAGATGATACTATGAAGGTTCAGATTATGAATCTGAAAGAATACGAACAGATTAAGGAATATATTCCACATAAGAAGAATCTTCTATACAGTATGAATCATGTCAGGTACTGTAAAGTAGATTCGTTTCATGATTGTGTACAGGGAATTATGCGGGTGCCAGATTTGAAAAATCATGAAATGTTCGTATTTGGCTTTTGCATGCATAAGCAGACTCTTTATTTTGTGGAGGAAACAAATCAGATTCAACTTCTTATGGAACATGTGAAGAATGATGTCTATAAAAACTGCAGACTTCATGAAGTTTTGCTTATGATTTTAAACTATCTGATTGATGATGATGTGTACAGAATGCAGAAGATTGAAGAACAACTGGAGAAAATCGAAGAAAATGTAATTGGACATGTCCAGAAACATCTGGATGAAAGAATTATGAAGTATCGGAAACATTTTTCGGAACTGATGGTGTCTTATGATCAGATGACCAATATGGGTGAGCATATGCAGCTTTATATGAACAGAAATGAAATCCAGGATGAAGAAATGGGTTGGGAGCGTTATGTTCATAGAACTGAGCGTTTGCATCAGTATGCCGCGGAGATGAAAGAGTATACTCAGCAGATCCGTGAAATTTATCAGACCCAGATTACCTTGCAGCAAAATAGAGTTATGAATTTTCTGACAGTAGTGACGACAATATTTATGCCATTGACATTGATTACCGGGTGGTATGGAATGAACTTTTATAATATGCCAGAACTTCACTGGCAATATGGATATATTTGTGTCATCATAATATCAATCGTAGTAATTATTGCGGAATGTATTTACTTTAAAAAGAAAAAAATGTTATAAAGCAGGAGGAGAACAGGAATGAGCAAGCCGCACAAGATAAAAATCGGACTTTTAGGACTGGGAACAGTTGGAAGTGGGGTATATAAGTTAATTGAAAAGCAAAAAGAGGAGTTTTGCAAAAAGGCAGGAGCAGATGTTGAGATTGTAAAGATTCTTGTACACAATATGGAGAAAAAGCGTGAAGGTGTGGATCCATCTCTTCTTACCGATAACTGGAGAGATATTATTGATAATGATGAGATTCAACTCGTAATTGAGGTGATGGGTGGAATTGAGCCGGCAAGAACCATGATCCTGGATGCTTTAAATGCAGGAAAAAATGTTGTGTCTGCTAATAAAGATCTGATTGCTGAGCACGGAAAAGAACTTCTGGATGCAGCAGAAGAGCATGGTGTGGATTTTCTGTTTGAGGCTGCAGTAGCCGGAGGAATCCCGATCATCCGTCCGTTAAAGCAATGCCTGGCGGCAAATGAGATTGATGAAGTCATTGGAATCATGAATGGTACAACGAACTATATCCTGACAAAGATGTTTGAAGACAATATGGATTTTGATGAAGCATTGGCAAAAGCGACAGAGCTTGGATATGCAGAGGCGGACCCGACAGCAGATGTTGAAGGATTAGATGCCGGACGTAAAGCAGCAATTCTGGCTTCCATCGCATTTCATTCCAGAGTTGTGTTCAAGGATGTATATACAGAGGGAATTACAAAGATTTCTTCAAGAGACATAGCATATGCAAAAGAATTTGGCAATGTTATCAAATTACTTGGCGTGGCTCATAATACAGAAGATGGAATTGAAGTGGGTGTTTATCCGATGATGATTTCACAGAATCACCCACTGGCATCTGTCAGAGATTCTTTCAATGCCGTATTTGTGCATGGAGATGCAGTTGGAGATGTAATGTTCTATGGACGTGGTGCTGGAGAGTTCCCGACTGCCAGTGCAGTTGTCGGAGATGTGATCGACGTAGTGCGTGACACGCAGTATCACTGTACCGGAAGAATCAGTTGTACCTGTTATCGGACAACACCAGTCAAGAATTTTAAGAATGTGAAAAATAAATTTTTCCTCCGTATGCAGGTGGAGAATAAACCTGGAGTTCTGGCTTCCATTGCCATGGTATTTGGTGTTCACAAGGTCAGCATTACAAAAGTCATGCAGAAGGAACAGTGAGAGAACGCTGATGTAGCTGAACTTGTTATTGTAACAGAGGCTGTCAAAGAAAGCCAGATGCTGGATTCTCTGGAGCATCTCAAAGATATGGAGACAATTCGCGAAGTCAGCAGTGTCATTCGTGAATATTAGTAGAAATATTGGAGGTTTAGGTTTGGAAGAAAGTGTAAAGGTCAATCCGCTTGCAACAGAGAAGGTCGAGCGGTTGATATTAAAATTCTCCATCCCGGCAATCATCAGTATGCTGGTCAGCTCGCTTTATAATATTGTAGACCAGATATTTATTGGACAAGGTGTAGGACTTCTTGGAAATGCAGCGACTAATATCGCATTTCCAATTACGATTATCTGTACTGCAACGGCATTGCTTCTTGGGATTGGAAGTGCTTCAAATTTTAATCTGTCCTCGGGGGCAGGAGAGCAGGAATGTGCGTGCAGGTATGCAGGGACAGGACTTGCAATGCTGATGCTTTGCGGTGTGACGATCGCGGTCGTCGTATTATTGTTCTTAGATCCGCTGCTTCATGTATTCGGTGTTACAAAAGACGTCCTGCCTTATGCACAGGATTATACAGGGATTACAGCATTTGGCATTCCTTTTCTGATCCTGACGACAGGGGGGAATCATCTGATCCGTGCAGACAGAAGCCCGACTTATTCTATGACTTGTATGCTTACGGGGGCAATCATCAATACGATTCTGGATCCACTGTTTATTTTTGGATTCCATTGGGGAATTAAAGGAGCTGCATGGGCAACTGTAATCGGTCAGATCGCGTCTGGGTGTCTGGTAATTGTGTATTTTGTACGTTTTAAAAAGATGGGACTGACAGTGGAGATGCTAAAGCCCCGTGGAATGTATATCAAAGGCATTCTCACACTTGGTATGGCTTCATGCATCAATCAGATAGCTATGGCAATCGTGCAGATCGTGTTAAATAATACATTGAGATATTATGGTTCTCTTTCTGTATATGGATCAGATATTCCACTGGCGTGTGTCGGTGTAATTGCAAAAGTCAATATGGTGTTTATGGCAATCTGTATCGGTCTTGCCCAGGGATGCCAGCCAATCTGGGGTTTTAATTATGGAGCAGGCAATTATGTGAGAGTCAGACACACATATAAGCGATCCATGCAGATAGCGCTTGCGGTCGGCGGTATCTGTTTTGTGTGCTTTCAAGTATTTCCAAGACAGATCGTCAGTATTTTCGGAAATGGAAGCGAAGAATATTTCCGGTTTGCAGAGAGGTATTTCCGCATTTATATGTTTATGACGTTTGTAAATGGAATCCACCCGGTCTGCTCACAGTTTTTCACTGCAATCGGAAAAGCTACAAAGGGAGCAGTTGTGTCTCTGACGAGACAGATATTATTTCTTTTGCCACTCATTATTATATTCCCGATATTTATCGGAATTGATGGTGTAATGTATGCAGGTCCGATTGCGGACGGAACGGCAGCAGTAGTTGCAATTGTGCTTGCGAGAAGTGAGATAAAAAAGATGAGCTGATAAGTAAAGAGAAGGTTGTCAGGATCTGGGATTAAAAGAAAGGATAAGGCGTATGCAAAAGAAGAGAACGATAGGATTTATGTTCAAGCAGATAAATAATGTGTATGAGAAGGAATTTAATAACCGGCTGCGTACGCTTGGCATTACCGCATCACAGTGTGCAGTACTGGATTATCTGTTCGACTGTGAGAAAGAAGAAGTGACACAGAGGGACATTGAAAAAGGATTGAATCTCAGAAATCCTACCGTGACCGGTCTGCTGAAACGGCTGGACGAAAAGGGATATATCTTATCAGTTCCAAGTAATACGGATAAGCGCTGCAAGAACATTTACCTGACGGAGAAAGCTTACGATATCCAGAGACGCATGGAGAATCAGAGACGGAAGCTGGATAAGATGCTGACAATCGGAATGAATAAAAAAGAAATTGAGGCTTTGGAGAAGATGCTGAACAAAGTATTGTATAATATTGCAGAGCCGTAGGAAATATAAAAGGTATCATGTATGAAAATGCATGGTGCCTTTTTTGATAAAAGACAATCATTTAAAACAGTTGCATTAAACTAACTACTATGATATTATAAACATGCAAATGATAATCAAAATCAATTACGGATGAGGATATGCGATGTCAAAGGAAGTAGTGTCTTATATGTTATCTGGTATGGATAATATGAAAAGTCTGCAGGTTCAGTTAATTCTGCAGTGTGCGCCGTTTCTGAAAGGAATCAAGATTGCCTGTATTTTGAATATTACGGAAGAAAACAGTAGAGAGCTTTATGAAATCCTGGAAGGAACAGGGATCAAATTTAAAATTCTGACAAGAAATCATGGAAAATGTCTTGTATTTTTGTACCGGCGCGAGTCGTTTTCCAGATATTTGAAACGGACAGATGTCAGGGGATTTTTAGGTTCCTATGGATATGAGGACGTGGAACCGGAGAAGATGCTGGAACGTCTCTCGAAACGTGTCTGTCAGTATTCAGATGGAGAAATCTGTTTTCCGCATGAGATAGGAGCATTTTTAGATTATCCGATCGATGATGTAAAATGTTTCATTGAAAAAGACGGAAAAGACAGTCTGTTTTCCGGATACTGGAAAGTCTATAACAATCCAGGGAGAGCAAAAATGATTTTCTGGGCGTATGATAAGGCAAAGACCAGTGCGGTAAATGAATATCTGATTGGAAAGAGCATTCGAGATATTGCATATGTGGCAGCGTGTTAAATGATAGTTGATTAAATAGAACAGCAGGAGGATAGTAAATCATGAGTATTTCAGTAGTATATTGGAGCGGAACAGGTAACACACAGGCAATGGCAGAGGCAATTGGAGAAGGAATTGAAAGTGCAGGAGCACAGGCAAATGTAATCTCTGTAGATCAGGCAAGTGTAGATGCGCTGGCAGAAGAAGATGTATTTGCCCTTGGCTGCTCTGCTATGGGAGCTGAGGAGTTAGAAGAGTCTGAGATGGAGCCATTTGTAGCTGAGCTTGAAGGAAAAGTAAGTGGAAAGAAGATTTTGTTATTCGGATCCTATGGTTGGGGAGACGGAGAATGGATGAGAAGCTGGGTAGAACGTATGACGGCAGCCGGAGCCAAGATGGCAGAACCAGAAGGCGTAATCGCAAATGAGACACCGGGAAGTGATGATTTGGATGCATGCAAGGCGGCAGGAGCAAAACTTGTTGATTAATATGGAACAGGATATAGCAGATCAGGAATGGAAGAAAGCAAGACATAAATTATGCTGAAATATTCGTGGTCTGTGGCATTGCTAAAAGGACAGGTGATAAAAATGAGTGTAGTAATCATTGGCGGCAATGAAAGAATGGAACAGCAGTACAAGCAGATCTGTAAAAAGCATAAATGTAAAGCAAAAGTATTCACGAGAATGTCCGGTAATCTGAAGACACAGATCGGACAGCCAGATCTGATCATCTTATTCACATCAACTGTGGCACATAAAATGGTACATTGTGCATTGAAAGAAGCAGAGCGTTACAATATCCGCGTGGAGCGTGCACATTCCAGTAGCGCAAGTGCATTGGAAAATGTACTTCAGGGCTGCTGTTAATAAGGATATGTTTTCACAAAATAAAAAGAGGAATGTAAAAAAATAACATTGCATTCCTCTTTTTTTTGTATGCAATTCATGGTACAATAATCAAATGGTTTGATGCTACAAAGCAATAAATGATAAGAATGCAGGAGGAAAGGCAAATGAGTTATGCCGATCAGGTATTTATAGATATGTGCCGCGACATCATCGACAATGGAACAGACACAAGAGGGGAAAAAGTGCGCCCGGTGTGGGAGGATAAAACACCGGCTTATACAGTAAAGAAATTCTGTGTGGTAAACCGGTATGATCTGTCTAAGGAATTTCCGGCACTGACACTTAGAAGAACTGCGATTAAGAGCTGTACAGATGAACTTTTATGGATATGGCAGAAGAAATCGAACAACATTCATGATCTGAACAGTCATATCTGGGACAGTTGGGCAGATGAAGATGGATCGATTGGAAAAGCCTATGGATACCAGATGTCCGTAAAACATCAGTACAAGGAGGGAATGTTCGATCAGGTAGACCGTGTGATCTATGATCTGAAGAACAATCCGTACAGCAGAAGGATCATGACGAATATTTATGTACATCAGGATCTTCATGAGATGAACCTGTACCCGTGTGCGTACAGTATGACATTTAATGTTACGAAAAAAGAAGGACATGAGAAGCTTTCGCTGAATGGAATGCTCAATCAGAGATCCAATGATGTACTCACTGCGAATAACTGGAATGTATGTCAGTATGCAGTGCTTCTTCATATGTTGGCACAGGTGTGTGATATGGAAGTCGGGGAACTGGTACATGTGATTGCAGATGCACATATTTATGACCGCCATATTCCGCTCGTGGAGGAATTAATAAAAAGAGAGCCGCTTCCGGCACCGAAGTTCTGGTTAAATCCGGAAGTGAAGAATTTCTATGATTTTACACCGGATGATGTGAAACTGATCGATTATGAGACACATGAGCAGATTAAAAATATTCCGGTGGCAGTTTAAGATAAAAATAAAGTAATAAAAAACAGGGGGAAACCGGCATGAATTTGATTGTGGCAGTGGATAAGAATTGGGCAATTGGAATGGACAATAAGTTACTTGTAAGTATTCCGCAGGACATGAAGTTCTTCCGTGAGACGACAAAGGGGAAGGTCGTTGCCATGGGAAGAAAGACATTGGAAAGTTTTCCGGGCGGACAGCCTTTAAAGAACCGAGTCAATGTTGTTCTGACATCAGATAAAAAATACAATGTGAAAGGAACTGTTGTGGTCCACAGCATTGACGAAATGGTGGAAGAACTGAAAAAATATAACGATGAAGATATTTTTGTGATCGGGGGAGAGAGCATTTACAGACAGCTTCTGCCATACTGTAAGACGGCATATATTACAAAGATCGATCACGCTTATCAGGCGGATACATTTTTCCCGGATCTGGATCAGGACCCACAGTGGCAGATGACCAAGATCAGTGATGAGCAGACGTATTTTGATCTGGAGTATGTATTTACAATTTACGAGAGGGTATCATGAGAATTTTAAATGTAACAGCGCAGAAACCGAACAGCACCGGCAGTGGAATTTTTCTGTCGGAGCTTATGAAGGAATTTGCAAATAAGGGACACACACAGGCACTGGTAGCCGGTGTGTATCCTGAGGAGGAAACTCCGGTACCGGATCGGGTCACATTTTATCCGGTATATTTTGAACAGGGGAAACTGAGCTTTCCGATTGTAGGAATGTCAGACGAGATGCCATATCCGAGTACCAGATACCGGGATATGACACCAAAGATGGAAGCGGCATTCAAAGAAAGTTTTTTGAAACAGCTGGATGAGGCAGTAAGAGATTTGAATCCGGATCTGATTTTGTGCCATCATCTTTATCTTTTGACTGCCATCGTACGGGAACATTTTCCAGACCGGAAGGTCTTTGGCTTTTGCCATAATACAGATTTGCGGCAGATGCAGAAGACAGATTTGGAACGGGAGTACATTACGGGGCAGATTCGAAGACTTGATCGGATTTTTGCACTGCATGCAGAGCAGAAGCGGACCATTCAGGATATTTATGATGTGCCGAAAGAAAAAATACAGGTGATTGGAATGGGGTATAACAGCCATATTTTCAAGAATGAAAGCCTGCGTGTGAATGACGGTGTGACAAGAATTGCATTTGCCGGAAAGATTTCGGTGAAAAAAGGAGTGGAAAGCCTGATCCGGAGCCTGGATTATCTGGAATATGAAAAGGAAAGGATTGAGCTTTTGCTTGCCGGAGGAGCCGGGAATGAAGAAGAGTATGAGCAGATAGTAGAGCTTGCGAAAAAATGTCCGTATAAGGTGACATTTTTAGGAAAGCTTCCACAGAAAGAGCTGGCAAAGGTCTACAATTCCTGTGACATCTTTGCACTTCTGTCATTCTCTGAAGGACTGCCTCTTACGGTCATTGAGGCGCTTGCATGCGGAGACAGAGTAGTCATGACAGACTTGCCCGGAGTGAAAGAATGGATTGATACTTATGCGCCGGGGGCAGATATAAGATATGTGACACTGCCATTGATGCGTAATGTGGATGAGGCAGTTCCTGCGACACTGCCGGATTTTGAAAGGCGGATTGGTCAGCGAATCTGGGAGTCTGTGGAGGCAGGTAAAACAAAAGAAGTAGATGTCAGCGGACTTTCCTGGACAAAAATTGCAGGCGAAGTGCTGAAAGTATTATCTCTGACATCATAAAATATATCAAGAAAACAGATGAAAAATGTCATTGACAGTAACACAAAGTTATGATTATAATATATAAAAATATTCGATAAAACAGTTTTGTGAAATGCAATGACGGGGAGGAGTACATAGATACCGGAAGCTAAGAGAGAAGACGGGTGGTGTAAGTTTTCATGAAGGGTTTATGGAAGTAGCCTCTGAGCAGTGAACCGAAAAGATGAATGGCTGATAGTGCTTTTGAAAGAAAGCATCTATAGTTACATGATCTGAGTAGACTTCAACGTCTGTCCCGACGTTACAAGGGAGCAATATCGGATAATCGTTATGGTTTCCCGTATTGACATGAGTGCAGAGAGAATTCTCTGAATTTAGGTGGTAACACGGATGGTATATTCGCCCTAAGCTATTTCGCTTAGGGCGTTTTTCTATATCTGACGGGAAATGCATACTCTGTTGGATATTCATGACGAAGCAAAATCTGGGAATGTTAAAGGAGGAAGACATTTATGAAGAAAATCAGTGGCAATAAGTTATTAGTAAAAGCCTTAAAAGAAGAAGGAGTAGATACTCTGTTCGGTTATCCTGGGGCATGTACCATTGATATCAGTGACGAACTTTACAAGCAGGATTTTACGAAAGTAATCTTGCCAAGGCAGGAAGTGGCACTTGTCCATGAGGCCGATGCCTATGCAAGATCTACCGGAAAAGTCGGTGTTTGCCTTGTTACAAGTGGTCCGGGAGCAACGAACTTGGTAACAGGTCTTGCAACAGCATATTATGATAGTGTTCCGCTTGTGTGCTTTACCGGTCAGGTGTCCAGACATCTGATTGGAAATGATGCATTTCAAGAGGTTGACATTGTAGGAATTACAAGAAGTATTACCAAATATGGAGTAACGGTGCGAAACAGAGAAGACCTTGGAAGAATTTTAAAAGAAGCATTTTACATTGCAAGAACAGGACGTCCAGGTCCGGTCCTTATCGATCTTCCAAAAGATGTTATGGGAGAACTTGGAAGCGCAGAATATCCGGAAACTGTTAATATCCGTGGTTATAAGCCGAATACAAGCGTACATATCGGACAGTTAAAACGTGCGATCAAAATGCTTGGACGTGCAAAAAAACCATTATTTTTAGCAGGTGGAGGTGTGATTATTTCCCGTGCAAACGAAGTATTTACCAAATTGGTGGAGAAGACGAATATTCCGGTCGTAACAACAGTAATGGGACGCGGGGCAATTCCGACAAACCACCCACTCTACATCGGAAATCTTGGAATGCATGGAGCATATGCCTGCAATATGGCTGTCAGTGATTGTGATCTGCTGTTTTCAATCGGAACTAGGTTCAATGACCGAATTACCGGAAAGCTGCATTCATTTGCACCGAATGCACAGATTGTACATATCGATATTGATACAGCTGCAATTTCAAAAAATGTACAGGTAGATATTCCGATTGTTGCAGATGCAAAAGATGCGATCGAGAAGATGTTAGAGTATGTAGAGCCGAATGAGACATCAAAGTGGCTGGAACAGATTGAAAGCTGGAAAGAGGAACATCCTCTGAAAATGAAAGAAAAACCAATCATGACACCTCAGGATATTATTGAGACGATCAACCGTATGTTTGATGAAGCAATTATTGTAACTGATGTAGGACAGCATCAGATGTTCACGGCGCAGTTTGCTGAGATTACACAGAAGAAGAGACTTCTTATGTCAGGTGGACTTGGAACAATGGGGTATGGACTTCCGGGAGCGATTGGTGCTAAAATCGGTAATCCGGATGTACCGGTCATTTCCATCTCCGGTGACGGTGGGATGCAGATGAATATTCAGGAACTTGCAACAGCAGTATTAGAGGAACTTCCAATCATTAGCTGTATTTTTAATAATTATAACCTTGGAATGGTTCGCCAGTGGCAGAAATTATTCTATGGAAAACGTTACTCTATGACGAACTTACGATCCGGTGCTGCAAGCAGAAGGGCAGCAGATGATGAGAATTTTGAATATCCGGAGTATACACCGAACTTTATCAAACTGGCAGAAAGTTATGGCGCAGTAGGAATCCGTGTGGAGAAAAAAGAAGATATTGAGCCTGCATTCAGAGCAGCACTTGAAAATAAACACAGACCGACGATTATCGAGTTTATGATCGATCCGGAGGATCTTGTATACCCAATGATCAAACCGGGCGGAACTCTGGAAGAGCTGATCATGGATTGTTAGAAGGGAGAATGAAATTATGAGTGGAACAAATAATGGAATGAAAAAACGCTGGATATCACTTTATGTAGAAAATCAGGTAGGTGTTCTGTCTAAAATTTCCGGACTCTTTTCTGGAAAGTCATATAATCTGGACAGCCTTACTGTAGGAACAACAGAAGATCCGACTGTGTCGAGAATGACAATAGCAACGGTCAGTGACGATGAGACGTTTGAACAGATCAAAAAGCAGCTCAACCGTACGGTAGAGGTTATTAAAGTCATTGATTTTACAGATGTTTTTGTAAGAATGAAAGAAATTATGTACATTAAAGTTCAAAAATGTACACCGGAGGATAAGGTGGAATGTTTCCAGATCGCGGAGACGTTTAAGGCAAAAGTCATTGACTACGGAAGAGATAGTCTTTTGCTGGAATTTGTACAGACAGGAACCAAAAATGACGCAGTTATTAAGCTGATGAAAGAAGAGTTCAAGAGTATTGAAGTTGTGCGTGGAGGAAGCGTTGGAATTGAGTCTATTAGTATGATGGAAAGATAATTCTAAAAAAACAGAGCGCACTCTTGAATTTTGAATATGATGGTATTATAATAATGTTAGTAAAATAGTTAAAAAATTAAAGTTATATAGATGAACGGAGGAAATTATCATGGAGAAAAAGAACATTGACTGGTCAAACATCGGATTTGGCTACATGCAGACAGATAAGAGATATGTATCCAACTACAAAGACGGAGCATGGGATGAAGGAACTCTTACCTCCGACGCAACCATAACAATCAGTGAGTGCGCAGGTGTACTTCAGTATGCACAGACATGCTTTGAAGGAATGAAAGCTTACACAACAGAAGACGGACATATCGTAACTTTCCGTCCAGATTTAAATGCAGCAAGAATGGCTGATTCAGCAGCAAGACTTGAGATGCCGGTATTCCCAGAGGACAGATTCGTAGATGCAATCAAACAGGTCGTAGCAGCTAATGCAGCATATGTACCGCCTTATGGATCAGGAGCTACACTTTATGTAAGACCGTATATGTTTGGTTCCAGTCCGGTTATTGGAGTAAAACCTGCAGAGGAGTATCAGTTCCGTGTATTTGCTACACCAGTTGGACCATACTTTAAAGGCGGCGCTAAGCCGATTACAATTAAGGTTTCAGACTTTGATCGTGCCGCACCGCATGGAACAGGTCATGTAAAAGCAGGTCTTAACTATGCAATGAGCCTTCATGCAATCGTGACAGCACATGGAGAAGGATACGATGAGAATATGTATCTGGATGCTGCAACAAGAACAAAAGTAGAAGAGACAGGTGGAGCAAACTTTATCTTCGTAACAAAAGACAATAAAGTCGTAACACCGAAGTCATCTACAATCCTTCCTTCTATTACAAGACGTTCTCTGATGTATGTAGCAGAGCATTATCTTGGACTGGAAGTAGAAGAAAGAGAAGTATACCTTGATGAAGTAAAAGATTTTGCAGAGTGTGGACTTTGTGGAACAGCAGCAGTTATTTCACCAGTTGGCAAGATTGTAGATCATGGCAAAGAAATCTGCTTCCCAAGTGGAATGGAAGAGATGGGACCAGTTACAAAGAAACTGTATGAGACATTGACAGGAATCCAGATGGGTCACATTGAAGCACCAGAGGGCTGGATCTGTAAGATCTGCTAGGATTGAGAAAAAGCCAGGCACAAGAACAATCACAGACTCTACATTGTTTTCAGATAATACAAGATTCATATGCGAGATGAGGTTGACGGAAAAATAAGAATTTTGTAAAATAATGTCAAGACACATGGAGCGGGACAGAAACGCGAAAATCTGTCCCGCTCTTTTCGCAATATAGGGAGTTTTCCTTTTAACGGAATCCGGGAGCGGGCATGATGCGGGGATTCTGCTTTTGATGGAAAAGTATCATATTCCATTGATTCTGTTATCTATGGGCAAGAAATGAAAAGGAACTTGGAGAGATGCTGGAGTTTGCCAATGCAGCAGCATCTATTGTAACAACAAGAAAAGGGGCGCTTCGGGTAATGCCCAAGTTAGAGGAGATTTTGCATGTGCAAAGAGGAGTGTAAGTCAGAAGAAATGAAATATCGCCTGGCGGAAGCTGTGAAAGTCTGCATGAAGACGACATCGGTGGAGAAGATTACGGTAAAGGAAATCGTAGATGCGTGCGGAACGACCAGACAAACATTTTACCGGCATTTTCAGGATAAATATGACCTGGTTAACTGGTATTTTGATAAGATCCTTCTGGAATCCTTTGAACATATGGGAGAAGGCGAAACCATCTATGAAGGACTGGTGAAAAAATTTCAGTATATTCAGAAAGAGAAACTTTTCTTTAAAATGGCATTTAAATCTGATGATCAGAACTGTCTGAGAGACCATGATTTTGAACTGATCCTGGCATTTTATTCAGACCGGATCCAGGAAAAATCCGGAAAGCCATTGTCGGAAGATTTAAAATTTCTGCTGGAAATGTATTGCCAGGGTTCTATTTACATGACTGTACAATGGGTGTTTGGAAGGGTGAAACGCACGCCGGAGGAACTGGCAGCAGATCTCGTGAAAGCAATGCCGGAAGAACTGGCGGGGGTGTTTGAAAGACTGGATCTTTTATGATCCGGTCACGTTACATTTTCATAATTTTGTAACTTTCATTTTTTTAATAACATTGTTAAAATAAAAACATAAAAGCAAATTATGTCATGTAAGAAAAGGAGAGATTGAAATGGCAAACAGAATTATGCTGAATGAGACATCTTATCACGGAGCAGGAGCAATCAAGGAGATTGCAACAGAGGCAAAATCAAGAGCATTTAAGAAAGCATTTGTATGCTCTGATCCAGACCTTATCAAATTTGGGGTAACAAAGAAAGTGACAGATGTATTAGATGAGGCTGGACTCGCATATGAGATTTATTCTGACATCAAAGCCAATCCTACGATTCAGAACGTACAGAATGGTGTTGCAGCATTCAAGAGCGCTGAGGCTGATTACATTGTAGCAATCGGTGGAGGATCTTCCATGGATACAGCAAAAGCAATCGGTATCATTATTGCTAATCCGGAATTCGAGGATGTAAGAAGTCTGGAAGGTGTTGCGCCAACTAAGAAACCTTGTGTACCGATCATTGCAGTTCCGACAACAGCAGGTACAGCAGCAGAGGTTACGATCAACTACGTTATTACAGATGTAGAGAAGAAGAGAAAATTTGTCTGTGTTGACCCACATGATATGCCGGTCATCGCAGTTGTAGACCCGGATATGATGTCCTCTATGCCAAAAGGACTGACAGCTTCCACAGGTATGGATGCTCTTACACATGCAATCGAAGGATATACAACAAAGGCTGCATGGGAGATGACAGATATGTTCCATATCAAAGCAATCGAGATTATTTCCAAATCCTTAAGAGGAGCAGTTGCAAATGAGAAAGAGGGTCGTGAGGGAATGGCTCTTGGACAGTATATCGCAGGAATGGGATTCTCAAATGTAGGTCTTGGAATTGCTCATTCTATGGCTCATACACTTGGAGCTGTTTATGACACACCACATGGTGTTGCATGTGCTATGATGCTTCCAATCGTTATGGAGTATAATGCTGAATGCACAGGCGAGAAATACAAAGAGATCGCAAGAGCTATGGGTGTCAAAGGTGTTGATGATATGTCTGTAGAAGAATACAGAAAAGCAGCAGTAGACGCTGTTTCGCAGCTTTCTATCGACGTTGGAATCCCAACAAAACTGGAAGCGTTAAAAGAAGAGGATCTTGACTTCTTAGCTGAGTCTGCACACGCAGATGCATGTGCTCCGGGTAACCCGAAAGACGCAAGCGTTGAAGATCTGAAGAATCTGTTCAGAAAATTAATGTAATGATGCCAGAGTAATCCGCATGCATCATGCATTATTACATAATCTAAGATAAGAGAACTCCTGACATTGATATCCAGTGCCAGGAGTTTTTAATATTTCGAAAAATTAAAATTAGAAGAAAACAGTATAAAACAGCATATAACAGTTGACAACTGTTATATGCTGTTTTATACTGTTTATAACGAAGGAGGAGTTTTATGGATATCATAGTAAACCATTCATCCATGCAGCCAATCTATGAACAGATTGGAGATCAGATAAAAGAAAAGATCATGCATGGTATATTAAAAGCAGATACCCCACTCCCGTCAGTTCGTACTTTAGCTAAAGAACTTAAGGTCAGTGCACTGACCGTGAAAAAAGCATATGATGCTCTGGAAGAAGAAGGATTTGTAATTACGATTCATGGAAAAGGAAGTTTCGTAGCATTTGCAGATCAGGGGCTGATGCTGGAGGAGAAGAAAAAGGAAGTGGAAGCTGATTTGGAGATGGCCATCCGAAAAGGCAAAAGCTGTGGAATGACGGATCAGGAATTACTGGAGTTGTTTCAGATTGTTTTGGAGGATTGATAAGTATGTTGAAATTTGAAGGTGTGAAAAAGCACTATGAAGATTTTGAACTGGATCTTACCCTGGAAGTACCGGAAGGTTATGTTACCGGACTGATCGGAGCCAATGGTGCAGGAAAAAGTACAGCGTTTAAAGCAGCATTAGGTCTGATCAGACCAGACGCAGGTGTTGTAAAGATGCTGGGAAAAAATGTAGAAGATTTTACAGTGCAGGATAAAGAGTGGATTGGAGTTGTTCTGGCTGATTCTGGTTTCAGTGGATATTTACGTGTGAAAGATATACTTCCGATGCTTGAAAGTATGTACCATAAGTTTCAGAAAGAAGATTTCCTGGAAATGTGCAAAAAATACCAGTTGCCATTAGACAAAAAGATCAAGGAGTTTTCAACGGGAATGAAACGTAAATTACAGATTGCAGCGGCAGTTTCACATGGCGCAGATGTGTTGCTTCTGGATGAACCGACCGCAGGACTTGATGTTATGGCAAGAGATGATATGCTGGAAATTTTAAGAGAATATATGGAAACTCCGGGACGTTCTATTCTGATTAGTTCACACATTTCCACAGATCTGGAAGGAATCTGTGATGACATTTATATGATTGATGAAGGAAAGATTCTTTTGCATGAAGAGACCGACAAACTTTTGGATCAGTATGGACTTTTAAAGGTGAAGGCAGACCAGTACGAGGCGCTTGACAAGGCGTACATTTTGGCGCATAAGAAAGAAGAGTATGGTTATAGCTGCCTGACAAATGAACGGCAGTATTATCAGGAAAACTATCCAGATATCACCATTGAAAAAGGAAAAATTGATGATGTGATCATTATGATGAAAAGGGGGCAGCAAGAATGAAAGGATTGTTGATCAAAGATTACAAACTCATGTTGGGACAAAAATCCTTTTTGGGAATAGCAGCTCTTATGTCAGTGTTATATCTCGTTATTTATAAAGACCCTACATTTGCTGTTGTATTTATTACGGTCATGTGTACTATGTTTACAGTTAGTACACTAAGTTATGATGAATATGAAAATGGAATGGCTTATTTGTTCACACTTCCAATCAGTAGAAACACATATGTATTAGAAAAGTATGTATTTGCATTGGTGAATAGCACCGCGACTGGAGTGACCATGTATGCTATGGCATATGGTGTCGTTAAAATCCGCGGACTGGCGATATCACAAAGTGATATGTATTCAGGTCTGGCCGGTGCCTGCTTTGTATCAATTATTATGATAAGCTATATGATTCCGTTGTGTATAAAGTTTGGAATAGAAAAGAGCAGAATTGTGTCAGTAAGCGGAATGGCAGCTATTTTTTTAATACTGTACCTGGGAATAAAAATATCAAAAGAACGAAATGGGGCGATACTGAAAATCATAAGTCGAGCTGAAAAATTAAGTGATGGAATTGTAATTTTACTGATTTTTGCAGTTTCGGTTATATTAATTTGCATTTCAGTAGTGTGCGCAATGAAAGCAATGAAAAAGCGCGAATTTTAAAAAGGGACAGGTGTGAGAAACAGTAAAGACTGAGAATACGTGATGGTAAAAAAATTGGGGACGGGGTTTTTTTAGAAACAATGTCATTAAGTTAAGGATTTTAGTAGTGTGAAAAGTAGTTTTTTACTTT
>NZ_JAJCNF010000027.1:0-53280 GCF_020560945.1 Dorea sp. 210702-DFI.3.125 | reverse complement strand
CTGTATTATTTACATCATTTTTCTTATTTACACCATCTAAGGACTTCATTGTCGGAAACAGAAGCACATCACGGATAGCCTCAGCTCCTGTCAGAAGCATACACATACGGTCGATACCGAATCCGATGCCTCCTGTAGGCGGCATACCAATCTCCAGTGCATTCAGGAAGTCTTCATCTGTATGGTTTGCTTCCTCATCTCCGGCAGCAAATGCCTCTTCCTGTGCAGCGAAACGCTCTCTCTGATCAATTGGATCATTTAACTCAGAGTAAGCATTTGCCATCTCCCAGCCATTCATAAAGAACTCAAATCTCTCTACATAGTTTGGATTTTCCGGTTTCTTCTTTGTAAGTGGAGAAATTTCTACCGGGTGATCCATAACGAATGTAGGCTGGAGCAAATGCTCCTCTACATACTCCTCGAAAAAGAGGTTCAGGATATCGCCTTTCTTATGTCTCTCTTCGAATTCTAAATTATGCTCTTTTGCAAGTTCTCTTGCCTGCTCCAGAGTCTCAACTTCATTCCAGTCAACTCCGGCATATTTTTTAACTGCGTCTACCATCGTGATACGCTCGAATGGTTCTCCGAGATCCATCTCGATTCCCTTGTAAACAATTTTCGTTGTTCCAAGTACTTCCTGTGCAACGTGACGGTACAGATTCTCTGTCAGATCCATCATTCCGTTGTAATCTGTATATGCCTGATATAACTCCATCAGAGTGAATTCTGGATTGTGTCTTGTGTCAAGACCTTCGTTACGGAATACACGTCCGATTTCGTAAACTCTCTCAAGTCCACCAACAATCAGTCTTTTTAAGTAAAGTTCCAGAGAAATACGAAGCTTCAAATCCTCATTCAGTGCATTAAAATGAGTCTCAAAAGGTCTTGCTGCAGCTCCACCGGCATTTGCAACCAGCATCGGAGTCTCAACTTCCATAAATCCCTGTCCGTCCAGATAACGGCGAACTGCACTGATAATTCTGGAACGTTTAATAAATGTGTCACGAACCTCCGGGTTCACAATCAAATCTACATATCTCTGGCGGTAACGTGTATCTGTGTTTGTCAGTCCGTGGAACTTCTCTGGAAGAATCTGCAGACTCTTAGACAGAAGTTTTACTGCAGATGCATGGATAGAAATCTCACCGGTCTTAGTCTTGAATACTTCACCTTCAATACCGATGATATCTCCGATATCCAGTTTCTTGAAATCCTTATATGACTCTTCTCCGATACTGTCTCTTGCAACATAAGACTGAATATTTCCGCTGAGGTCTAAAATGTTACAGAAAGAAGCTTTTCCCATAACACGCTTCTGCATCACACGTCCTGCTACGGATACGTGTTTTCCTTCCATCTCCTCAAAATTTTCTTTAATATCTGTTGCATGACAAGTCACATCATACTTTGTGATCTCAAATGGATTCTTTCCGTTTGCCTGTAAATCTGCAAGTTTCTCACGACGAACCTTTCTAAGCTGATTTACGTCAGGTTCCTGTGTATTCTTCTGCTGATCTCCCACTGCGATTCTCCTCTCTTCCTTTTCTTATACTGTACGTGTAATATCCAGTACTTTGTACTGCATAACTCCAGCCTGTGTCTCCACTTCTACAACATCTCCCATCGTCTTGCCGATCAGGGCATGTCCAACTGGTGACTCGTTTGAAATCTTTCCTTCCAGACTGTTAGCCTCTGTTGAACCTACCAATTTGAATTCGATTTCTTCGTCAAATGTGATGTCATATGCCTTTACTGTACATCCTACGTTAATCTTATCAAAATCAACTTCATCTTCTACAACGACTTCAGCGTTCTTGAGAATTGCTTCCAGCTCCTCGATACGAGCCTCAATATCACGCTGCTCATCTTTTGCAGCATCATACTCCGCATTCTCTGATAAATCTCCCTGTTCTCTAGCTTCTTTTATCTTTGCAGCAACTTCCTTACGCTTAACAACTTTCAGATTCTCTAACTCCTCTTCAAGTGCTTTTAATCCTGCATAAGTAAGTAATTTCTTCTTTGCTTCCATGGTATTCTTTTGCTCCCTTTCTTGAAAATAAAGATACTTTCACAATTTCATTATTATACAAAACCAGCCGACTATTGTCAATCATTTTGCACGATAAAGTATACGCAGTCTATAGTCTTTTTATGATGTTGCAATTACAAATTCTTTCTATTTTATTAACATCTTCAACAATTCTTCCAGCTCTTCGTAAGATTCTACCTGATTGATCTGTGCGCGGAACTTCGCTGCACCTTTCATTCCTTTTACATACCATGCCACATGCTTACGCATTTCCCGGATTCCAAGGTACTCTCCTTTGAATTCCAACTGCATTCTTGCATGCCGAAGCATCATATTCCGAATTTCTTCTTGTGTCGGTCTTGGTGGAATTGTTCCGGTTCTGTCATACTCAGCCAGCTCTCGGAAAATCCATGGATTTCCCTGAACACCACGTCCTATCATCACGCCGTCACAGCCTGTGATCTTCCGCATTTCCGCTGCCTTTTCGGCAGACGTCACATCTCCATTTCCAATAACCGGAATATGCACTGCCTCTTTCACCTGACGGATAATATCCCAATCCGCCTCGCCGGAATAATACTGTTCTCTTGTTCTTCCATGAACTACAACCGCTGATGCCCCAGCTTCCTCTGCAATCTTCGCGATTTCCACCGCATTTATATGATCATCATCAAAACCTTTTCGAATCTTAACCGTCACTGGTTTTTCAATCGCTTTCACAAGCTGTGATACGATTTCAAACACCAGCTTCGGATTCTTCATGAGCGCAGACCCCTCTCCATTCTTCACGACTTTTGGAACCGGACACCCCATATTAATGTCCAGAATCTGAAACGGCAGGTCTTCAATTCTCTTCGCCTGCTCGCTGATAATCTTAGGATCTGAACCAAATAACTGTAATGATACCGGATACTCCTGCGGGTGGATCGCAAGTAGCACTTTTGTATTTTTATTCTTATATTGCAGTGCTTTCGCACTGATCATTTCCATACATAAAAGCCCCGCCCCCTGTTCTTTACAGAGCAAACGAAAAGGCAGGTCTGTCACGCCTGCCATAGGAGCCAGAATGTACGGATTCTCTAATTTTAAATTTCCTATTTCCAATTTGAGACACCTCTTTAATTAATTAGGGACACCCTTTTACTAATTGGGGACGTAGTACTTTGGCATTTTACTACGTCCCCCGTTATTATTTTAACGTTTATTTTTCTCGTAAATCATCCGTAATCCTTTTAATGTAAGCTGTGGATCGTATACGTCGATGATATCTGTCTCTTTTGCAATGATCTTACCGAGACCGCCGCTTGCTACAACTTTTGCATCTACATATCCGGACTCTTCTTTTATCTTCTTGACGATATACTCTGTCTGCCCAATCTGTCCGAATACAATTCCGGCCTGCATACAGGAAATGGTCTCTTTTGCTAAAATGGATTCTGGTTTCTTAATCTCGACTGCCGGGAGCATTGCTGCCTGATTCCACATTGCCTGTGCAGAGGTGCGGATTCCCGGAGCGATAACTGCTGCCTCAAATGTTCCATCCGCTCCTACTACATCGTAAGTTGTAGCAGTTCCATAATCAATCACGATGACTGGTCCGCCGTGAAGTGTATATGCTGCCACTGCATCAACAATACGGTCTGCTCCGACCTGTTTTGGATTTTCAGTCTTTATCTTCAGCCCGGTCTTGATTCCGGCGGAAACTACGATTGGCTTGATTCCGAAATATTTGATCATGGCACTTCCAAGAGAATGCATAATGTCCGGCACAACTGATGCTACAATACAGGCATCAATATCTGACTTTTCAAATCCTTGATGCCAGATCAGTTCATTTAACGCAATTCCATACTCATCAGAAGTCCTCTGTATCTTCGTAGTCATGCGAAATGTTGCTGACAAATTCTCACCGTTAAATACTCCTAATGTAATGTTTGTATTTCCAACATCGATAACTAACAGCATCTATTCAATCTCCTCTCCCAGAAAAAATACTCGGTAATACAACTGCAGTGCTTCTAACAGATCCTGCTTTTCTCTCTGGATCTGCTTGATTTTCAGATGGCTTCCAATATCATCAAATGTTGGATCAAAGTCCTCGGAAGTCACTTCGAAACACAATTCTCCGTCTTCTTCAAATACGAGTGTCAGAATTCCGCCTACATCATTTACATACAGTACACACATGATCTTCAGCTCATCCTTTACATGATCCGGAAGTCTGTCAAAATCCGGGTTCAGATAATATTTTTCTTCATATGAATTCGCGCCACAAAGCACAACCTTATCCTGATACATAAACTACTCCTTTTTTATAATTTCTAAGCCGTGTAACACCAGGCAAAATCCTGTCAGGCTTCTCACGTCACACAAACTTATGTCCTGGGATTATACGTACCCATAAATCCCTCTTACAGATACTTCTCCTGCAAATATATGTTTTTCTTCGCCTTTTTGTGTGCGTACGATTAATTCTCCTGTCTCGTTGATTCCATATGCATGGGCATTATATTCATTTCCCGGCTCCAGAATCCGTACTTCTTTTCCCCGGTTTACAAGCATCTCATTATAACTCTCCTGTAATCCGGACAAATCACCATTTTCCATAAAAAGTGCATAATTTATTTCAAAATGCTTCATGACAGCTGCAATCAGTGCGGAACGTTTTACCGGTGCCCCTGTCTCAATCATAAGGGAGGTGGCTTTCTCTTTCAGTTCCTCGTCAAATACTTTCTGATTGACATTGATTCCTACACCGATGACCACATAGTTGATATAATCAATCTCCGTACTCATCTCTGTCAAAATTCCGCAGACCTTCTTTTTATTCATAACAATATCGTTCGGCCATTTGATTCCAGTCTCCATGCCGGTCACTTCCCGGATACCTTCTGCCACACTCTGTGCCATAACTAATGTCAGCATCGGTGCCTTTGTCGGTATCAGATCTGGCCGGAGCAGAATTGTCATATAAATGCTGATTCCTTTTGGGGATTCCCACACACGGCCTCTTCTCCCTTTTCCAGCCACCTGACGATCTGCCACAAAAAGTGTTCCATGAGCACCGTCTTTCTCACCCAGCTCTTTTGCCCGATTATTCGTAGAATCAATCTCATCAAAATAAACAATATTCTTTCCTGCCCATTCTGTATCCATAAGGCTTCGGATCTCCGCCTCCGACATAATATCCGGACTTTCGAGAAGGCGGTACCCTCTATTGCGCACCGCCTCTATCTCGTAACCTTCTTTTTTTAATTGTTCTATCGCTTTCCATACAGCCGTTCTGGACACATGGAATCTGTCGCACATCTGCTGCCCGGAGATGTAATCATCACTTTCTTTTAATAAGCGTAATATTTCTGATTTCATCTTTTATCTCTTCTTATCTTTTTCTATATTCAGACATTTCTCGAATGCCTTGTCATTTCATTGATCTTATGCTTATCTCTCGCCGAGTGTCGCTACCATAACTGCTTTGATCGTATGCATACGGTTCTCTGCCTCATCAAATACTTTTGACTGGGAAGACTCGAATACTTCGTCTGTAACTTCCATATCTGTCAGACCATATTTCTCGTAAATCTGTTTGCCGATCTTTGTCTTCAGATCATGGAATGCCGGCAGGCAGTGAAGAAAGATTGATTTCTCTCCTGCATTCTCCATAACTTTCTTTGTTACTTTATATGGTGACAACTCGCGGATACGCTCCTCCCAGACTTCGTCAGGCTCTCCCATAGATACCCATACATCTGTGTAGATAACATCTGCATCTTTTGTTCCGCTCTCTACATCTTCTGTCAGAGTGATGGTTGCTCCGCTTTCCTTTGCATATCCCTGGCAAGTTTCAACAAGCTCTGCATTTGGGAAATAATTCTTAGAGGTACATGCTACAAAATGCATTCCCAGTTTCGCACATGCGATCATAAGAGAGTTACCCATATTGTATCTTGCATCACCCATGTACACCAGTTTTATTCCTTTTAAATGTCCGAAATGCTCACGGATCGTCAACATATCTGCCAGCATCTGTGTCGGGTGATACTCATTTGTCAGTCCGTTCCATACTGGAACTCCTGCATATTTTGCAAGGTCTTCTACAATCTCCTGACCAAATCCACGGTACTCAATTCCATCGAACATTCTTCCGAGAACTCTTGCTGTGTCTTCAATACTTTCTTTCTTGCCGATCTGTGATCCTGTCGGATCAAGATAAGTTGTTCCCATGCCCATGTCATGTGCTGCCACTTCAAATGCACAACGTGTTCTTGTACTTGTCTTTTCAAAAATCAGCGCTACATTCATGCCTCTGTATTTATCGACTGGAATACCTTTTTTCTTCTTATCCTTGAGATCCGCCGCAAGATCCAGCATGTATGTGATCTCCTCTGGTGTAAAATCTTTCAGTGTCAGAAAATTTCTTCCCTTTAAATCCATCTCTCTTATGTCCTTCTTTCTGTATATTTACAAGCCGTCTCTTATCCGACTTGCTGTCATTCTGTCATATTTATTATTTCTGTGTATCATCAACTGCGACTTCTTTGATGCTCTTCACCAGTCCTGCGATTCCCTGGATCTCAGATGGAATAATAATCTTTGTAGCCTTTCCATCTGCAGCTTTTTCAAATGCTTCCAGGCTCTTCATTGTAAGAACTGCCTCGTCTGCTCCTGCTTCTTTCAGGAAGCGGATACCGTCTGCATTTGCCTGCTGTACTTTCATAATCGCCTCAGCCTGACCTTCTGCCTCACGGATCATAGCCTCTTTCTGCGCCTCTGCACGTAAGATTGCAGCTTGCTTCTCAGCCTCAGCATCCAGAATTGCAGATTCTTTATGTCCCTCTGCAACAAGAATCGTAGATTTTTTCTCTCCCTCTGCACGTAAGATTGCTTCACGTCTCTCGCGCTCTGCTTTCATCTGCTTTTCCATGGCATCTTGGATAGCTGCCGGAGGAATAATATTCTTAAGCTCTACACGGTTCACTTTGATTCCCCATGGATCTGTTGCCACATCCAGAGATGCCCGCATCTTCGTATTAATCGTTTCGCGGGAAGTCAGTGTCTGATCCAGCTCCAGATCTCCGATAATATTACGAAGAGTTGTCGCTGTCAGGTTCTCGATCGCCATGATCGGATTTGCCACTCCATAACAGAACATCTTCGGATCTGTAATCTGGTAAAATACAACGGTATCGATTCTCATTGTTACATTATCTTTTGTGATAACCGGCTGTGGCGCAAAATCTACAACCTGCTCTTTCATATCCACTCTTCTTGCAACACGATCCACGATCGGAAGTTTAAAGTGAAGTCCGGTTCCCCACGTTGCCTGGTATGCTCCCAGTCTCTCAATTACAAGTGCCTGCGCCTGTCTTACGATCTTCACACAGGAAATCAGTAATACCATAACAATAATTAAAATAATCACTAAAAATGTTCCCATTACTGCTGCCATCATATCTTCGTCTCCTCTCCATTCCTTACAATCAGTTTCACTCCCTGAATACCTTCAACTACTACAATTGCATTCTTTGGGATCTTTCCTTCCGGGGCATCTGTCTTCGCAGCCCACTCCTGCCCGCGCACCTCCACACGTCCTTTTGACGAAAGTGTGTCAATCTCTTCAATTACAAGTGCTTTCTGTCCGATCAGAAGCTCTGCTCCGGTCTTTTGTCTCTCTTGGTTAAAGTACTTCATGGCAAGCGGTCTTGTCACTGCCAGAAGTGCCAAAGATACAATTGCAAATATTATAATCTGCACTCCTAGTCCCAACCCCAGTACTGCCACAAGAAATGCAACTAATGCTCCTCCTGCGAACCAGATAGTCGTAAGCCCCATCGTAATGATCTCGATAACCAGAAACAGTACAAATAAGCTTAACCAGATAACCGTCGTCTGCATAATCTGCCCCTCCTTCATTCAAGATTCACGACCACATAGTACTGACACAAATCCTTCTATCACTCTATGCTTTCCAAAGCTGTCCTTTTCCATATCATTTTCCATGTCATTTTGAGGAAAATCCCAGCTTAACGGCTTAGTATCATATTACTATACTTTGCATAATAAAGCAACGAATCCCTCTCGGCATTCGTTGCTTTTTTCTCATCATTTATTTATCTTATCGTCTCTGTCTTGCTGCCTCGAATGTCAGAATTGCCGTAGCCACTGCCGCATTCAGAGACTCTACCTGTCCCTTCATCGGAATACGGATATACACCTGTGCCTGATCTGCCACCTCATCACGGAGACCATTTCCTTCATTTCCTATCAGAAATGCACTGGCTTTGCGATAATCTTCTTCATCGTAGGAATTTTTCCCTTCCAAATGGGCCGCATATGTGCAGATTCCTGCTTCTTTCATCTGCTTTACTTCCTCTGCCAGATCATCCACATAGCAGAATGGTACACGATAAGCCGCCCCCATCGTAGAACGGACTACCTTCGGATTGTACATATCTACACAGTCCTGACTCATTACAATCCCCGTCACTCCTGCGCCCTCTGCTGTCCGTACAATAGTTCCCAGATTTCCAGGATCCTGAATCTGATCCAATACAAGAAGAAGTGGTAATTCCCCACCTTTTTCCTTCACAATCTCAGTGATGCTGTATTGTTTCTGACGCACCAGGCAAAGAATCCCCTGCGGCGTCTTCGTGTCAGACACATATTCAAAAACAAAATCTGCCAGAATCTCCGGCTGCACTTTCGTTCCTGCCAATACCTGTTCTACAGCCTTACGCTCCCGATTCCAGAACTCTTCCGATGCATAAACTTCCACCAGACGGTCTTTTGGCACTTCCCGGAACATGCGGATACCTTCTACAAGGAAGACACCTTCTTCATCTCTGAGCTTTTTCTTCTTTTTTAAATTCACCAGTCGTTTGACTTTCGCATTCGACGTACTCGTAATCATATCATTTTCCTCTTAATTCAGAATACTCTGAACCGCTTCATCATTCAGATTCTGCTTTGTTACCCACACATATCCTGTATTGACAAATGCTTCATTTCCCATATTCAGCGCTGCTCTTGCAGAAGCAATCGTTGCCGCATACCCCATACCGAACGGATTCTGTACAACAAGTCCGTCAATCTTTCCTGCTTTCAATGCTTCCATCGAATCATCATTCACATCATATCCGACTATGAATGGTGATACATTCTTTCTCTCCATCTCATCGAGCACCAGTTCCATAGCGTCACTGTTACTTGCAAAACATCCCTTTACATTCGGGTGTTTTTCAAACAAATAATCAATCACTTCCTCTTCCGTAATATCCGCTGCCTGCTTGTCCGTTGCTAACTCCTGTATCATCTGGTTTTTGTAAGTGTCAATCTGATCCATATGGTATGTCTCTACAATCGTGATATTCGGATATGTGCTCTGAATCTGGCTTACAAATGCATTTTCCCTTGTCTGGGCTACCTGCGATTTCGAGTCCTGCATAAAAAGCATGACTTCTCCGGATTCCCCCATTGCCTCCGCCAGTCGGTTTGCTGCTTCTGTTGCACTTGCACTGTTATCTGTTGAGACAAATGCACTGATTCCCGGATAATCACTGCTTGAATCAAATGTTACAATTGGTGTCCCATTCCAACCGGCTTGATCGAACTGCACTTCGCATGCTTTGGCGTCTGCAATAGAAATTGCCAAAGCTGCCGGATAACGGGATAACTCCTCATCCAGAATATTAACTTGCTCATCCACATTGTCCTTATCAGATGGACCGCTATACACGACCTTGACTGCTTTTTTCCCTTTGTAGCCAAGCTGCTCATTGATATCTTTACCTGCCTGCTCGGCACCTTTTTTTACCTGCACCCAGAAATCGTCATTTGTCCCTTTTCCAATAATGGAAATGTAAGCGCCTTCTTCAAGCGATAATCCGCTGGCATCTCTGTATGCAGAAGGTTCGATCATATTCAGCTTTGCCTGATATTCCTTCGTCTTTTCTGTCTCCGTATCGTCTTGTGCCGCATCTTTTGAAGTATCCTGCGTCTTTGTATCATTTGCCTTATTGCTATCTGTGTCTGATGTATTTTTCGCACATGCAGTCAGCACCATAGCTGCACTAAGCAGTGCGATGATCATCTTGCATCTTTTCTTCATAATACCAATCCCCTTAACAATTGTCATGCATCTTATTTTCCACTTAAACACTATACACCATATTCGCGAAAAAAGCTTGAATTTTTTTTTAAAGAATTTCTTAAATATTTCTCTCACATGTCTTATTGATTATTTTTTTCACAATATACTGCTTGTATAATTGATTTTTTTGTATTATGATAGTAGCAGACGAAAATGTCTATGTCTATTCAACATATTTATGAAAAAGGAGGTAATTACCCATGGCACACGTAATTGGAGACGATTGTATTTCATGTGGAAGCTGCGAAGCAGAATGTCCAGTAAGCGCTATTTCTGAAGGAGATGGCAAATACGAGATCAACGCTGATGCTTGTATCGACTGTGGTGCATGTGCAGCACAGTGCCCAGTAGGAGCAATTTCCGAGGCATAAGATTCCACACATATAAGATTTAAACGCAAAAAGAATGTTCCGGTTCAGGAACATTCTTTTTTCTTGCCCCACGTTTTGACTTTTTTTGCACTTTTCATATGCTATTCTTGGGACAGGCAAAGGGAATCTATCCTTTTGCAAAGAAATCTTAATTGAATAAGGGGGTTTTATTATGGGCAATGCTCTGGAACAACTAAGAAAAGAGACCCGGGACGATGCCAGGCTTTACGGCTGTATTAGAGAACTCTATGAACAAGGAGTCCCTTTTGAAGAACTAAAAGCCGTCATTCCTGATATCCGGCGCACTCGTGAGCAGTTACATATGAAAAGAATGCTGGAAAACAATAACGAAGTCTTGATGCAGATGTTTAGTCGGGAAATGTCTTTTCTGTTGGATGCAAAGGAACGGCAGGAGGATGAACAGTTCAAAAAAATAGACCAGCTCATCAGACAACAGCAATCCTATCGGAAAGCTGCAGCTGAAGCTGGTCCAATCGGCAAATTAAAACGGCTATTCCTGCCTGCTTAAATTTGCAAACTTCGTGTATTCACCAAGCCAAGCCAGATTAACGGTCCCTACCGGACCGTTTCTCTGTTTTGCTATAATAATCTCGGCCTGTTTCTTAAATTCGGAATCTTTATTATAATACTCATCACGATAAATAAACATTACAACGTCGGCGTCCTGCTCGATAGCTCCGGACTCACGGAGGTCAGAAAGCATCGGGCGTTTATCCGGTCTTGACTCTACCGCACGGCTGAGCTGTGACAATGCAATGACCGGTACATTTAACTCTCTTGCAAGAGCCTTTAGTGAACGGGAGATTTCAGAAATCTCCTGCTGTCTGGACTCGGATTTCCCACCTACACTTCCACTCATCAACTGCAAGTAGTCAATGATGACAAGCTGAAGATCCTGCTCCAGTTTATATTTCCTACATTTTGAACGAAGTTCGGATACGGAAATACCTGGTGTATCGTCAATCACAAGGTGTGACTTTCCGATAATTCCGGCTCCTTCGATTAGCTTCTCCCACTCGGAATCTTTTAGATTACCGGTTCTGAGTGCCTGTGCATCTACCTGGGATTCCAGAGAAAACATACGGTTCACCAACTGTTCCTTTGACATCTCAAGACTGAAAATGGCAACACCTTTATTTTTCTTAAATGCAACATACTGGGCAATATTCAGTACGAACGCTGTCTTACCCATAGACGGACGGGCCGCTACAAGAACAAGATCTGACGGCTGAAGGCCGGATAATTTGTAATCTAAATCAATAAATCCTGTCGGGATTCCTGTAACAGTTCCTTTATTCTTTGAAGCTTTCTCGATTCGTTCCAGCGCATTTAATACAACATCTTTGATTGGAACATAATCTCCGGTATTGCGGTGCTGTAATAATTCAAATACCGATTTCTCCGTCTGTTCCATAATTACCGGAAGAGATTCTTTCCCGACATAACAAGTATTTGCAATTGACTCGGTCAGCTTGATAAGTTTTCGCATCATTGCCTTATCTGCCACGATCTCCGCATAATATTTTACATTTGCAGAGGTCGGTACTGCATTGACCAGATCCCTTACAAATTCCAGACTGGAAATCTCCGGCGGTACATCTTTTTCTTTCAGACGTTCCTGAAGTGTGACCAGATCGACCGGCTTTCCTTCATTAAAAAGTTCCACCATGGAATCAAATACCACTCCGTAAGATGTCTGATAAAAATCCTGACCACTGATGATCTCTGATGCAGTTGTAATCGCATCCTTGTCCATCAGCATCGCTCCGACTACTGACTGTTCCGCTTCGACACTGTGGGGCATGACCCGCTTAATGAGTGCCTCTTCCATGTACGGTTTCCTCCTAAGCTTCCTCTGTAACTACAACTTTCAGCTCTGTAGTTACTTTTGGATGTAATTTAATCGGCACATTGTGTGTTCCAAGAGATTTGATCGGATCTTTTAACTGCACTTTCTTTTTATCTACTTCCAGCCCAAGCTGAGATTTTACCTCTGCTGCAATTTCTTTGGAGGATACAGAGCCAAATACTTTCCCGCCTTCTCCGGTTTTGATGGAAACCTGGATCTTACCTGCCTCGATCTTCTTTCCTAATTCTACAGCAGCCTCATAGTGTTCCTGTGCTACTTTATCATCATTCGCCTTCTTAAGTTTCAAATCATTTAAATTCTTACCGTTAGCTTCTACACCTTTTCCTGTCTTCAGGATAAAGTTTCTTGCGTATCCGTCACTTACCTCTACTACATCCCCTTTTTTCCCAAGGGCTTTTACGTCTTCTTTCAAAATAACCTTCATGTCTATATATCTCCTTCTTTTATCATATTATCCAGAACCTGCTTCAGACATGCAACAGCCTCGTCCATATCCGTATGATTGAACTGCGCTCCCGAAGCATTCATATGACCGCCGCCGCCTAACTTTTCCATAATGACCTGAACATTGACCTCATCGATGGAACGGGCACTCACATAAATCTTTCCATTATATTCTGTCAATACAAAGGACGCTTTAATCTCACTGATATCCAGAAGTTCATTTGCCGCCTGTGCTCCGATGATCGTCGGACTCTCCACCTGAAGATCTGTACCTGTCGCAATGGCAAATTTTTTCTGATATACCTCTGCACTGCTGATAATTGCAGCTTTTGCGCGGTATCCTTCCATGTCATCCCTGAACATCTTACGCACAAGTGTGATATCTGCTCCGGATCTTCTGAGAAATGCTGCCGCTTCAAATGTACGCACTCCGGTACGATTCATAAAACTGTTCGTATCGATCATGATACCGGCATACATACTGCTTGCCTCCAGATTCGGAATCTGAATATCATCTACAATGTACTGCAGGATCTCAGATACCATCTCACATGCTGACGAAGCATAAGGTTCAATATAAGACAATAATGCATTATCAATACTATCACTGCTCTGACGGTGATGATCCAGTACGACAATCGTCTTTGCCAGATACAAAAGTTCTTCACATTCTACCATCTTCGGGCGGTTCGTATCCACAACTACGACCATGGAATTCTCATCCGCCAGGTTCAATGCCTGTTCTGATGTCAGGAACAGATCGTCCGGGTAAGACGGACTATTAATATACATATTATAGAGTGGTCTAAGAGATGCTGACACCTCATTGATCACCACATTTGCCTTTTTCCCAAGAGCATTTGCCGCTCTGCAGATACCGATAGCTGCACCAAAAGAATCTACATCTGTCAGTGTATGTCCCATGACAAATATCTTGTCATTGACTGTAATATACTCTCGCAATGCTTCTGCTTTAACACGGGCTTTGACACGCGTGTTCTTTGCAGTCATCTCACGCTTGCCGCCATAATATGTAATACCATGGCAGTCTTTGATAACAGCCTGATCGCCGCCTCTGGCAAGAGCCAGATCAATGGCAACACGGGCATAATTATAACTTTGGGAATAATTACCTGCACTGAGTCCCAGACCAATACTCAGTGTCAATGGAATCTGATTACCGATATTGACTGTTTTTACATCCTCAAGAAGAGAGAATTTGTCATCCTCCAGTCTCTTGAACTCTTGCTTCTTCAAAGCAATAAAATATTTGTCCGTCTCGGTTTTCTTTACGATTCCGTCTGCTTTTGCAATATACTGGTTGATCTTGCGATCCACCAGCGCAACTAAAAGTGACTGTCTGACTTCCTCTACACTATTCATGACTTCATCATAATTATCAATATAGATCAAGCCTGCAACCAGCCGCTGCTCTTCATTTTCCTTAATATACCGGTTCAGTTCCGTCACATCCTGAAGGTAAACCGCAATAAAATACTCTCGCTCTGCCGGCAATTCCAGGAGCTGCTCTGTCTCGCTGAATCCTTCCACAGACACACGTCTTAATTCCGCCTTATACTCACGGTCCTCATAGTAGACATCCATCTCTACCACGTCATTTTCTTCTTTTGGGAAAATGCTCCGGTTCAACTCTGGTATATATCTGCTCAGATACTTATCTTTCTGCGCTGTATCTCCAAACAACCGTTCAAACTGATCATTCATCCACAAGAGCTGTCCGTCCTCCAGAAGAATTGCATATGGAACAGACAATTCCTTTAAAAGCGTATTCTGTACAACACCATACTGAGCTGCAAATTCAATCAGATCTTTCATGATCAGTGATCGGCTGTATACATACAAAATCCCAATGCCGACTATATAAATCAGCATAAATATCAACATGAGTGTACCGGCTTTGATATCAATGCAATAGATCCACAAATTCAATAGGAGAAGCATGATCGCCATCGCGATCGGCCAACGCATGTAGTTCTTCAGTCTGCCACTGATATGCGCCCCTCGCTTCTTGCTCAAGCCTTCATCCATAGTCTTTATCCTCTATACCCCTCCGGGTTCTGTGACTGCCAGCGCCATGCATCTTCGCACATCTGTTCCAGACCTCTCTCAGCCTTCCAGCCAAGTACTTTCGCAGCTTTCGAAGGATCCGCATAGCACATTGCAATATCTCCTTCACGTCTCGGTTTGATTTCATATGGAATTTCTTTTCCACATGCCTTGCTAAATGCTTTTACCATATCCAATACAGAATAACCAACACCTGTTCCCAGATTGATGATATCCAGTCCCGGATTCGAGAAAATGTATTTGATTGCTTTTACATGACCAACTGCCAGATCCACAACGTGAATGTAATCACGTACTCCTGTGCCGTCCGGTGTATCATAGTCATCACCAAATACTCCTAATTTTTCAAGTTTTCCAACTGCCACCTGAGAAATGTATGGCATCAGATTGTTCGGGATTCCTTTCGGATCTTCCCCGATTCGTCCGCTCTCATGTGCTCCGACCGGATTAAAGTAACGGAGTAATACTACATTCCATTCCGGATCAGCAGCCTGAACGTCTGTCATGATCTGCTCCATCATAGATTTTGTCCAGCCATATGGATTTGTACACTGTCCTTTCGGGCAGTCCTCTGTAATCGGCATTGTCTCCGGATTACCATATACAGTTGCAGAAGAACTAAATACAATATTCTTCACGCCAACTTCGCGCATGACTTTCATAAGCGTCAGTGTTCCTGTAATATTATTTTGATAATATTCCAGAGGCTTTCTTACAGATTCTCCGACTGCTTTAAGCGCTGCACAGTGAATAACTGCATCTACCTGCTCTTTTTCAAACATGGCTTTTAAAGTTTCAGCGTTCAGAATATCTCCCTCGTAAAATGTGATTGTCTTACCTGTAAGCTCTTCTACGCGCTTCATAGACTCCTGGGAGGAGTTGCAGAGATTATCATATACAACTACCTCGTAACCCTCCTTCAAAAGTTCCAATGCAGTATGACTTCCAATATATCCTGCTCCACCTGTAATTAATATTTTTGCCATCTTAATCTCCTCCATATAAGAATTGATATCTTACCTTCCATTACTTTGTAATGATTTTTCCACTCAATATCAATGTCTGCTTTCTGATCTGATATCAAGAAGTTTCATTTTTGTCTTATTATAGCACTTCCCAATTGCTTCGGCAACTTTACATATTTTAAGCCGGGTACAGTCCTTCTTCTTCCATCTTGCGGATTGCTTCCATAACAACCGGTTTGTCTTCTTTGTATGTAACTCCATACCATTTGTCTGCTGATTTCAGAACTGCAACTGTCGCACGATTCTCTCCTAACAGGTCGCTGACTACTCCCGGCAGATAATATTCACATTTCATAGGATTCTCTTTCAGTCCCTTCTCAAGGAATGCCGGGAATCCTTTCTCAATCTCATCAAGAATACTTTTTGAGAATCCCCACATATTCATAGAAACCGTTGTGTCATCGTCTAGATGTGTCCATGTAGCACCGTCATCTTCTGTAAATGCTATTCCGTTCTCATGATGCTCAATACGTGTTCTTTCACGAATTCCGATCAGTTCCCCAGCCTCGTTCATCTCACACACACCACGGGATACATATCCATTTTCTGTAACAGTGTTGCAAAGCTTGTAGCCTACCATAGTGTAACGGAACTTATCATCATCTTCATGGCTATTCAGATAATCATAAATGAGCTGGAATGCCTCTCTTCCATAATAATCGTCTGCATTGATAACTGCAAACGGGCCATCAATCATGTCCTTACAGCTATAAACTGCATGTGCTGTTCCCCATGGTTTCACACGTCCTTCCGGCACCTGAAAACCTGCCGGAATATTATTGATTTCCTGATATGCATAAGACACTTCCATGTATTCTGACACGCGGTCGCCAACTGCCTCGCGGAATAAGTCTTCCTGCTCTTTCTTAATGATAAAAATTACCTTCTCAAATCCAGCGCGTTTTGCATCAAAGATGGAAAAATCCATAATGATGCGTCCTTTCGCATCCACCGGATCAATCTGTTTCAGTCCACCGTAACGGCTCCCCATTCCTGCCGCCATAATTACTAATACTGGTTTCTTCATAATTTATTACATACCTCCTGTTTGAACTTTCGTAATTACGATATTCTTTTTGACATAACAATACCCACTTACAGAAATCATACCATACTTTTGAAGTCACGTCTATTTGTATATATTTCTGTCAGAAGCTTTTTGTATAATACTTTTTTGCATAGTAAAAAATAAATTTTTCTACTATGCAAAAACCGCCACATCCTTATGGATGTGACGGCAAATATTAACTACTGATTAATCCTGCACGTATGGCATTAATGCAACGTGACGAGCTCTCTTGATTGCTACTGTAAGAGCTCTCTGATGTTTTGCACAGTTTCCTGTAATTCTTCTTGGAAGGATTTTTCCTCTCTCAGAAACATACTTTCTTAACTTTGCTACATCTTTGTAATCGATCTCGTTATTCTCTTTACCACAGAATACGCATACTTTTTTTCTTCTGCGTCCTGGATTTCTTCTTTTGAATCCGCCCTCTGGACGAGCTGCTTTATCGTAAGCCATTTTATTTGCCTCCTAATACTTTGAATCTTCTAAATTCAACGAACCTTAGTTAAATGGGAGTTCTTCATCAATTCCATCTGGAATATTCATGAAGCCGTCACCTGCGTCAGCTGCCGGCGTCGGAGCCGGTGCCTGCTGGAAACCACCTGCATGGGAAAAACTTCCCGCGTTGGCATCACTTGTAGCTTTGCTCTCAGCAAATTCCTGTTCTTCCACTACAACGTCTGTTGTATATACCTTCTGTCCATCTTTGTTCGTGTAGCTTCCTGTCTGGATACGTCCGGTCACAACAACCTTCAGTCCCTGACGGAAATACTTCTCAGCGAACTCAGCGTTTCGTCCAAACGCAACGCAACCGATGAAGTCAGCAGTCTGTTCATCACCATTACGTTTGAATCTTCTGTCTACTGCCAACGTATATCTCGCAATTGCCAGAGAATTCTCTCCACCCTGTGAATATCTCACTTCTGGATCTCTGGTCAGGCGTCCCATCAAAATAACTTTATTCATATAATTACCTCTTCTTCCTGATTATGCTTCCTGTCTTACGCATAAATATCTGATGACATTGTCCATAATGCGGATTCTCTGCTCGATCTCGCCTGGAACATCAGCCTCAGCATCGAAGTGGATGAAGTAGTAATATGCTTCTTTCATTTTCTGAATCTCGTAAGCTAATCTCTTCTTACCGCTCTCATCAACGTCAGAGATCTTGCCACCGAAACGCTCTACTAAAGCCTTTACTTTCTCGATAACCTGAGCTCTCTCGTCATCTTCGATTTTTGCACTGACAACAACAGCTAATTCATACTTATTCATGTCGTCCTGCACCTCCTTCTGGTCTTTTGGCCCCCGCCCGCTTATGTGGGAGCAAGGAATTCCACCCTTAAATGGGCAGAAAAATATTGTATCACGGTTATCTACTATATCATATAAGATTCCCGATTTCAAGCCTTTTTCTTCAAATCTTTTGTATTTTTTTCGACCAGTTTCCGTCCTGTCATAATCTGATGTCCGCATCCCATGCATTTCAATCGGAAATCCGCACCTACACGTAATATCTCCCACTCTTTGCTTCCACAAGGATGTGGTTTTTTCAGTGTTACTATGTCGCCGACTTCATAATTATATCCCATGCTGTCCCCTCCCTTGTAATCTGCCGGGTCTTCAACTTTTTCTATCCCATTTGATTTTCTTGTTCTTTTACTCCAATCACTACAAATCGGTGCTCGTCGCTGGCGCTTGTACATGTTGATAGTGTCACAACTGAATCTGCAGTCGTCACTTCCACACCCGTATCATAAATCGCGATCCGCCTCGTCATATCCAGGTAAGACTGATATGCTTCGTCGTTCTCGAAGCCTGTCAGATACACATCGTCTGTATCCTTGACTGTCGCCGCACTGTAAATATGATATACAATCTCTCTTCCGTCCGGCGTGTAAATGTAAAAATACGGGTTTGCTTCCCAGAAAGATTTATCTTTATATTCATCTAACTTTCGAAACATAGAACCGTCCTTCATACGATGCCCATATATGATTGAATTACGATCATTGAAATTTGCATTATTGTCCGCATTCAAAAAAATCGTTCCAAGTGTATTATCATTTTCCGAAAATGTTTTGTGTAAATATTTTTCATTATCTGTTGTCTGAACAATCGGATAATTAATAATTGATGGCTCCGGGTAAAAACGGATCCACCCGACTGTATCCGGATTGATTCCTTTTAATTCATCAAAATCAACAGAAAAGCCTTTTTCCGGCTCACTGTCTTCTTTATTGATTGCAATGCTCTGAATCTTCTTATATTCATCACGGCCTTTTGCATAATCTCCGACAATCTTCACAAGTTGAAAGGCTGAAACGCAAAATACAGCCAATGCCACGATCAGGATGATATTGGATAACATGCCGGCTTTCTTTTCTCTGCGGCCACGATGTGGTCTTCTTCTATTCTTACTCATATGCTGCTCCTTTTCTATTCCTCTATAGTAGCACATCTGCGTTACCTGCTTCAATTATTTTATAATTTTTTAATTTGCAGTTTATTGACTTTCTTTTGCCTGCGCGTATGATATTTACATAGGAGGACGATACTGATGAAAGAAAAATTACAACGCTTTATGTATGGAAGATATGGATTAGATTCCTTTGGGAAATTTACAATTATAATCTCTTTAGTACTGATGCTTTTGGCGAACTTTGTACCTGCAAGACTGGGGAGTGTATTATCCCTGCTGTGCTGGGCACTTTTGATCTACACATATTTCCGTATGTTCTCAAGACAAACTTATAAACGTGCCTGTGAGAACCAGGCTTATCTGGCAAAAACAGCGAAAGTTCGACATTTCTTCGCCTCACAGAAAAGTATAATGGCACAGAGAAAGACACATCACATTTACAAATGTCCGACTTGTAAACAGAAAATACGTGTACCAAAAGGCAAAGGCCGTATTGAAATCCGCTGTCCGAAATGTAACACAACATTTATCAAGAAGAGCTAAGTAAAGGGGCTTTTTATGTTTGGATATATTGCAATCAACAAAGCTGAAATGAAATTCAAAGACTACGATGTGTACCAGGCGTACTATTGTGGTCTTTGTCGTCGTCTGAAAGAATGTTACGGAAAGCGTGGTCAACTGACACTGTCCTACGACATGACATTTCTCATTGTCCTGCTCACCGGGCTTTACGAACCAAAGACTATAACCGGTGAGATTCGCTGCATTGCGCACCCGCTTGAAAAACATCCGACAAAAATCAACGAATATACAGATTATGCAGCTTCCATGAATCTCATTCTTTCCTATTATAAATGTAAGGACGACTGGACCGATGAGCGAAAGAAAAAAGGATATATTGCTGCAAAAGCGCTGGAGCCGAAGATCAAAAAGATTGAAAGTAATTACCCGGAAAAAGTCCGGCTGATCCACTCAAAATTAGAAGAAATCAATCAATATGAAAAAAAAGGTGAGACAAATCTTGACCTTATGGCAGGACTTTTCGGTGATATCATGGCTGAAATCTTTGCCTGGGAACCAGATGCATGGGAATTATCTCTTCGAAAAATCGGATTCTTCCTTGGCAAATTCATTTACCTCATGGACGCCTATGAAGATGTAGAAAAGGATATTGAAAATAACAGCTACAATCCGCTAAAGGAAGCATTTTTGCAAAAAACTCCAGAACAGTTCGCCACAGAATGCCGCACTCTTCTGACCATGATGATGGCCGAATGTTCCAGAGAATTTGAACAGCTTCCGATTCTGCTTCACGCAGATATTTTAAGAAACATCTTGTATTCCGGGGTGTGGTGCAGGTATACTATGGTTACGTCCAAACGATATGAAAACCAGAATAAGGAGAACAATCATGAATGATCCATACAGCGTCCTTGGCATTTCCCGCGGCGCTACTGATGACGAAATAAAAAAAGCATACCGGGCACTAAGCCGAAAATATCACCCGGATGCAAATATCAATAACCCAAATAAAGATCAGGCAGAAGCCAAATTCAAAGAAGTCCAGCAGGCTTACCAGCAGATTATGCATGAACGCGAATACGGCACTACCGGTTCCTATGGAAATGGTTACGGAAGCTCTTCCGGCGGTTACGACGGAAATAATCCTAATGGCGGCTACGGTGACTTTGGAGGATTTGACTTCGGCGGATTTGACTTTGGAGGATTCGGAAACTTCCGCGGTTACTCCGGTCAGTATCAGCAGAGACGATCCGGCGCGACCAGTAACGAAGGTGACCTTCATATGCAGGCCGCTGCCAATTTCATTAATAATGGCCGCTATCAGGAAGCAATCAATGTTCTAAACGGAATTGATAACAAGACTGCGCAATGGTATTACTACAGTGCCATCGCTAACTCTGGTATCGGCAATAACGTCATTGCCCTACAGCATGCACGCGAAGCAGCTCGTATGGAACCGAACAATATACAGTACACCACCCTCGTACAACGACTGGAAAATGGCGGAAACTGGTACCGCCAGCAACAAGGGCCTTACCAGACAACCTTCTCAAGCAGCGGCGACTGGTGCGTAAAACTATGTATCGCCAACCTCGTCTGTAACCTATGCTGCGGCGGAAGCGGACTCTGCTGTGGTGGAAGCGGAATGAACGGCGGACATTACATATAGAATAATAATTGGGGACGTAGTAAACCTTCAAGGTTCTACGTCCCCATCATTGATTTAGGGTGTCCCTTTTTTACTTTTCTATTTTTTTCAATGCTTTCTTAAATCGGTTACTGAACAGGATCATGGTGAATGTTACTGCGAAGAAATCGGCGATTGGTTCTGCCAGATATACTCCCATAGTTCGATCTGCACTCCAGATATGTGGAACAATATAAATCAGTGGAATCAACAGTACGAATTTCCTCATTACTGCCACAATAATGGATTCTGGTGCGCAGCCAAGAGAGGTAAATCCCATCTGGCATGCGATCTGGATTCCAAACATAAACATTGCTGCCATATATACACGAAGTGCTGTCTTGCCAAATGCAAGCAGTGCCGCGTCTGATGTGAACATGCTGACGAAAATCTGTGGAAAAAGTTCTACACATAACCATAGAATCACGGCATACCCCACGCTTACCTTTAACAGCAGGCGAAATGTTCCCCGAACGCGGTCTACATTTTTTGCTCCATAGTTATAGCTGAGTATCGGCTGTGCTCCCTGTCCAAGTCCCTGTAGTGGCAGCATCGCAAACTGCATTACACTGGTCAGGATCGTCATGGCTCCAACTGCAATATCCCCGCCATATTTTAACAAAGATGAGTTGAAGCACACCGTGATAATACTTTCACTCGCCTGCATAATAAATGTTGCGAGTCCCAGCGCAAGGCTTGGTAATATAATTCTTGCTTCCAGCTTCATATTCTTTCTTTGTATCTTTAAAAATGTCTTCTTTCCAAATAAGAAGCTGACGACCCAGATACATGAGCATGCCTGTGATATGATTGTTGCAAGCGCTGCGCCTCGCACGCCCATATGTAATCCAAAGATAAAAATCGGGTCAAGCACAATGTTGATCACTGCACCAATCAGCACAGATAACATTCCTGTCTTTGCAAATCCCTGCGCAGTGATAAATGCATTTAACCCAAGTGTCAACTGCACAAAAATCGTTCCCACTGCATAAATGTTCATGTAGGCTGCCGCATATGAAATCGTATTCTCACTGGCTCCAAATGCCAGTAGAAATGTGCGATTGCCAAGAAGCAGCACAATTGTCAGCACGATTGCCACCAAAATCTGTGTTGCGAAGCAGTTGCCAAGTGTCTTCTCCGCATCTTCCTTATTATTCTGTCCCATATAAATAGACGCTCTCGGCGCGCCACCATTTCCTACCAGCACTGCAAATGCTGACACGATCATAATAAGCGGCATACACACGCCGACACCCGTAAGAGCCAAAGCTCCTACCTTCGGGATATGACCGATGTAAATTCGATCCACCACGTTGTACAGCATGTTAATAAGCTGCGCTGCCAGCGTTGGGATTGCCAGCCGGAGCAGAAGCTTTCCAATCGGTTCTGTCCCTAAGAAATCTTTATCTTTTTCCATAATTTTCACACCTTTTATTCGTAATAATAACGTTGGAGAAAAGTCCAACCATAATGTCAAAAGACTGCCTCGTGACATCAATATTACAAATTATACTATCTGTAACGCCATTGTCAATAACGTCAAATTATGAAATTTTTCGAAAGTCTTTTTGCCGATAATTTTAATGATAATCCTGACTACTTCAAATTGATTCGAATTTTCGAAATATTTTTTCATTTTGGGGTTGACGAAACCGGAAATCTTTGTTATTCTAAATAAGCATTCGATATGGCGCCATAGCCAAGTGGTAAGGCAAAGGTCTGCAACACCTCTATCACCAGTTCAAATCTGGTTGGCGCCTCTAAAAAAGAAACCTTGATTACAAGGTTTCTTTTTTTTGCGTGTATGGCAGGAATAAATAAGACTTCCATAAGATTTCCTTAAGAAATTTTCGATTTCTTTAAGACCACGCACATACTTTAGACACATTTCCTCTGTATACTTAATGACAGATAGTTGAGAGAGACATCCATCAATATCAACTATCTCCCCCTCATAAAGTGCAAAACGCACTTAACTCTCATTCCTTTAGATAACTATAAAAACAACGGCAAGAAGCCCACAGGTCGCATGACCCGTGGGCTTCTTACGTTGCCAAGCATACGACAAAAAGGTCCGGTGGACCTTTTTTAGTTACCTTTATCCGTGATATTCGCCATTATACTGAATCAGCGTTACATCATCCACATTTTCAATCTTACGGATTTTTTCCGTAAAGTCCATCTGATTCTGTCTGCAGAATACTTCAACTGCCATCTCTGTCTTTTCTTTCCGCATCGTCTTTGATTTGATAAAATAACGAATTTTTCCAAAGTTGCGTATGATTTCATCTCCGGCATCATCTCCGGTATAATGAATTACTACAATATAAATCTTCCCATTCTGCTGTCTGTGATAAAACAAATAAATCATAACAATCATGATCACTGCCGCCAGTACCGCAAGCACATACATACCTGCACCGGCTGTAATTCCTGTCGTTATCGCCCAAAACAGATAAAGAAGATCCATCGGGTCTTTGACTGCTGTACGAAAACGTACAATAGATAATGCACCAACCATACCAAGGGAAATCACAATATTCGTACTGATTGCCAGTGTGACCATACATGTAAGAACCGTCATTCCTACAAGTGTGATTGCAAAGCTTCTGGAAAAAATCACTCCTACGTAAAATTTTCGATAGACCAAGTAGATTACTCCGCCAAGGAGCAACGCTATGGCAAGTGCCGTAAGCATTCCCGGAACATCGAATTTATCGAATACACCGGATTCCAGTACTGATTTTTTTATTACATCCTGTACACTCATTCGTTTTTCTCCTGTATTTTAATTTTCTGCCCAATATTCAACTCCATTCAGATACCGGGTCTTTTCATAACACAATACGTATTTTGATACTGCTGTAAACTCTGCTGACCGCGGTGGCAGAAGATCTCGTATGATTTGCGGAATCAGCTCTGTAAATTTCACTTCCATTACAAGCTTTCCAGGCTCCAGAACCGGCAGTGTAGCAAGTGTCGGATCGAATATATCATACCCTCCCACAGCTGCCCGCACGTCGCAGTCAAACGTAATCCTCACCGTTCCTGTATCCATGATCCACGGCACCCGGTCATAATCTACAATAGTCCGAGGCCTCATCATGTTACTGACACATTCAATATAAAACTCCCTGCATAAAGAATATGAACTGTGCAGCAAAAATTCATATTCCCCTGCCAGTATTTTTTCCACTTCTTCTCTCGTAAGTGGTGCGCTTTCCTTGTAAATGTAGCTGCCAAATTTCTTTTTTCGCTCCAGCTTGATGGAACGGTCGCTGTAATCATAAATCCGGATCCGGTACTTTTTACGCATCAGTACGCCGGATTCTTTCTCCTCGTAAGCGCTGTTCCAATAATCATCAAAGTACAGGCTCCGGATCATATAGCCCCCATCTGAAGCATGTGGATCTTTTTTCAGTAAATGTTTCATACGAAGTTCCAATAATTCCTTCTCACTCGTACTGATCAAGTATTTCCACTCATTCCGAAAATGTTCTGCCGTTCCGGCATGCTCCGGTAGCTCAGCATTTTTTAACTGCTTCATATGTTCTGCAATCCTGGCATGACTGATATTCTTAATTTTCTTCATAAATATCTTCCTCAATACGTTGGTCTGCTGTCACATAGAAGCATTTCATACCATAATTCTTGCCATTGTCGGTTACATAATAATCAAATGCGTCCTGTGTCTTTCCAGATGAATCAGTTGCACGTACCCGTACAAAGTACTGGCCTGCTGCCGGAACACTTGTCTGTACTTCCGGAACTGCCACTCCTTCCTGCCGGAAGATCACATTCTGGAACTGGTAGTCTGTCGCAAGTTCTACGGTATAAGTAATATCTTCAGCATCAAAATCATAAGACACATCCCAGTTCAGATTCAGCGCATTATCCTGAATAGCCGGGGTTCCAATGTAGAATGGCTGTGGTTTTTCCAGACTTTCCAGATACAATTCATAGTTCTTCTCCACTTCTTCCGGAATTCCTGCTGCCACTGTATCATACTGGGACTGTGTCAGAGGCGCATTCATTTGATCCGGCATAGAATAAAGATATGGTCTCACCACATTTTCATACTGGCTGATCATCGTGCTCAACCGTTCTTCGCTGAGATAATCCTTCATCTCAATTATTGCCTTATCTAATTCTTTCCGAAATGAATCTGATTTCAGACATCTCTGGAACAATACATTCCCCCAGTAATTACTGATTCCACACTCCCAGCTTCCCTGGTCGGACCAGCCGCGGAGCCCGTATTCCGATCGCATGAAAAATCCATCATTGTCCCAGTCGATAAAATACCATGTATCTGAATTTTGCGGACTGTACAGATACATATTCCGGCTCTGAGTATCCACATTTCCAGTCAGAATCTGGAACGCCATCCAATATACGATATTTTCCTCGTCAAAATACTGTTCCAGCACCTGATTAATAGGGATCGAATAATCATTTACTGCATCCAGCATATGAATCAGCTTTGTGTGGTCGGAATCACCTTTAATCTCCAGCCGTTCTTCAAATGCTTCCTGGTTATATCCCGGATCGTCTGTCGTTTTGATCACATCTTCTTCCCGGTAAAACTCAAAGAAATTGACTTTATAAAGCTGACCTTTTGAATCCAGACCATGCGTCTTAAGCGCTGTCTTATTCAACTGTTCCACCTGCGTGTAAAGGCCATAATCCTGAAAGGCATCGGAACTTCCATCTGTGTTATCTTTGACATACAAATGTACGAACTGCGTGCGAAGTCCCATCATCTGAGGAATGCCCTTGATCAAATCGTAAGCCATCTTATTGCGGAAACGCATTCCTTCTCCTTGATGCTTATTCAGATTGATGACCCGCTGTCCACGCCACGTTCCTTTATTCTTTTTTAACTCAATCTTATAATTTTTCTGCGCATTACTGCTGGAGGTCTGTCCGCGGATCTGAACCGTTGCATTGGGAACTTCTTCTGCATATCCCACATTTCCACTGGTCGGTCCGTTCTCATCCCCGACTTGTAAAAGTCCTGCCACCTGATAACGGTCCACTCCCATATTTTCATAATCTTCTACTGAGTAGCTATTGATCTCACTCCAGGAATGATCTGTATTCTCTGAAGCATTTCCCCTGGAGACAGTAAGATACATCGTCACTACACTGGTCTCATCATCATCTGCATACAGCGTGTCCTTATCCCTTAGATGCACACTGTTAATATCTTCTTTCTCCGCCTTTTTCACTTTCTGCGTTTCTGTCTTAATGTCAGAGGTTGCTTCTTCTTTTTTCTCTGAACAACCGCCCGCACAAAGTGATAAAGCAAGCGACAGTACACATACTGCCGATATGAGTCTATTTCTTTTCACCTGGGTCTTCTCCTCCTTCTAGTTTTTCTTCCAAAAAAGTCCCCAATCGTGTAAATCGTCCTGACTTATCTTCCTCTACAATTGGCTGAACACTTAATATGTAGTAAGGAAGCCGTTGGGTAAAATATCCGAGCCGTAAAGCAGTAATCAGGAAAAACACTGCGCTTCCCAGCAAAAATCCAAATCCATAATACACCTGTGGAAACAGTAGTGACAATAGGGTAAATACAGTTGTACACCCGGCAAATGCTGCGGACGCTGCAAATGCCCCTTTATAATCCGTAAAATATAACAATAAAAGAAGCATGGTATTGGCAATTGCATAGATTCCATAGCCGACACACAAGGTCCGGAAATACCCTTCCATCAGATCATTAAATCCGAGAGGCAGATATTTTAATAAAATACCTCCGATGGAAATAGCAAGCGCCGTTGTCAGCAGTTGTTTTACCGCCGTGTACTTCAACTCCATATTCAGCACTTCCCGCATTTCATTTCCTGCCTGCATAATATCCTTAATCGCACCTTTATCGTTGAACAGGCTGTAATAATTACGATACTTTGGATAGAAATTCACTTCTACCGAAACGACAAAGTTTACTGTCGTGATCAGAATCGTAAGAAATGCGATCAATGCCGGCACATCATGGTACGGTGCTCCGTAAAATAATCCTTTCACCTGCACCCCAAGTGGTCCTGCCCACATAATCACAAGGTGGGTAAACAATCCCAGATTCACAAATAATCCAGTAAATGCCAGTGGCTGAAATTCATCTACCCACCGCAGAAATAAAAATGCACTGGTATCACTAGATGGAAAATACCGGTACAAAAGCACCACGTCCCATAGAAGCATGATCCCATAACCGACACAGACTGCAATCATCAATGCTTCTATATGTGGCATACCGATGATAAGCAATAAAAATCCAACGACAAAAGAAACAACAAGTGCTGCACTAAATGACAGTAGAATCCCTTTGTAATCTTTGATTGCGGTCAGGTAACTCATAGCATTCCAGGTTACGATCAATTCACCAAACAACCCAAAACACAACAGTTTATCTACAAGTCCCACACCGGAAAAGATTAAAAATATTCCGTACAGAATTCCTCCGGCTATTAACATAATTCCAGTAGAACCCCAAAAAGAAGAAAGAATTGCCTCAAGCTTCTCTTCATATAACATATCTGCCAGAAATCTGGTCACGACCATAGAAAGAAAACTTGTCACAGTCAGGGAAGCCAGTAACGAGTATGTAACCATACAGATCAACAGTTCCCTCTCAAATCTCGTTCCACCCGTCTGATTGCACAGGAACATGATTCCAAGAAGCAGTACGATTCCAAGGATCATCGGTCCGGCGCAGATAATACCGGCATATCCGTAAGCTCTTGCGGTTGCAGCAAGACCACTCTTTTTAAACAGCTTTTTCAGTTCAAATCCGATTCCAGCCATAAGCAGTCTCCACCTCCCCGTACAATTTTTTATATTCCTTCATCATCCGTTCGTGGCGGTAATATTTATTTACACGGTTCTGTCCGTTTGCTCCCATACGAAGTCTTAAGCTTCTGGATTCACACATCTTATCCATAGCAGCTGCGAGTCCCTGCCGGTACATCGGCGGTACACAGTACCCTGCCGGTCCAAAAAAATCTCCTTCTTTTCCTTCCAAAAGCTCTCTGCAGCATCCTACATCCGTTGTTACACATGGTCTTCTTGCCGCCAGTGATTCAAGAACCGACAACGGCTGTCCTTCCGAGATACTGGTCAGAATCGTAAAATCCAGTTTTTCCATATATTTTACAATATCAACTCGTCCTGTAAAAATAACATTTTCAAGCTTTAATTGTTTCACAAGCGTGTAACATTCCTGGGCATATTCTTCATCATCCACACCACCCATGATATGTAATCTTACATTTTTCCGCCTTGCACATAGTTCAAAAAAAGCATAGATCATTGTCTTGATATCTTTAATCGGTGCCATTCTGACCACTGCCCCAATATCTACCTGACCATCCTCTTCTTTCAGCGGAATCTGGGACAGGCGCTCATAATTAATTCCATTTTCAATCACTCTGCATTTCTTCTCATCGCAGCCCATCTGTATCTGTGTCCGCATGGCATTCGTAAACAGCGCCGTAACCTGAAATGCCCGGCTGTATATAATGTCCGACAGCATATAGAAAAATGAAATCCACTGCTTTTTGTATGTAGCCATGACCCATTTTGCCCGGATAATCTCTTCTTCTCGCTCTCTTGTGTAAATCCCATGCTCTGTAAGAAGCACTTTTTTCTGATAAACATAACCGCCAAGACATGCCAGCATGCCGCCATAACCAGTACAGATCGCATGGTAGACATCTGCCTGTGGCACTTCACTTCCAAGAAGATACAGTACCGGAAGCAGCATAGACCGCATCGTGTGAAATGCATCTGCAAACGCAGTATACGGATATTTCTCCAGACAGCTTTTTTCCAGAATCTCCAGGAATTCTTCACTTTTTAAAAATGACATTGGATTGATCTTCTTATCGTGATACAAGCGAAACAGTACTTCCCAGTCCGGTCTCCCACAATCCATCAGCTCACGAAGGCTGTCTTGTTCTTCCCTGGTAAATATATGTAGAAGTTTCCCGGTATCTTTCACATGCAAAGCATCATCTAAGAATACTTCCTTTACTTCCACCACATTTTCCGGGAGTTCATACACAAACTTTCCTTTATCTTCGGCATGTGCTCCAATGACCCACAAGACAAATTCATGCTCTTTCATCTCTTTGATATACTGATGCATCCATGTGGATACACCTCCGTGCACATATGGATAACACCCTTCCAAAATCAAACAAATTCTCAACGTAATGTCCTCTTATTTCTTCTCAATCGTAACTTCATCATTCACTGCATGCAACAGATAAAGATTTCCTGTTACATGCTCCAGTTCTCCACCTGTAACTTTGCCCGGTATCCCATTGTTGAACCGGAGCATCAGATATGCTTCATCATAAAAATGATCCAGCTTCAGTTCCACACTTTTATCTGTCACATTTTTCTCATACGTCAGTGCACCATATCGTTCAATCGCCCCGGACAATTCTGATCCGGTCAGATTGCGAAGTTCTGGTGCTGAATCATAGAGCCAGTCCATATACTCCTCCAACCGGTTCTTTAATTTTTCCCAGCCAAGTTTTGCCCCACGGTCTTCATCCAGCAAGTCATCCGGATGCATAAAATGACTGTTCACAAAATGCATATTTAATTCAGACACTGCTGCCATCTGCATATAATCATCAAGGATGGCTCCGGAAATGATTCTTGGCTGTTCTACAATACCGTCATCTGCCACTTCAAATTCCTGTGTATAAGCACATTCTCCGGCAAAATAATTACTAGCTATCGTCTTAATCTGCGGAAACTTTTGCGCCAGCATCTTCCGCCCCTGCTCTGACAACACATTTGACGGAGGAACATAAACCGACATCTGCGTTCCCGGGAACATTTTTTTACCAAACCGCATAAGTTCTGACATAGCAGACTCCATTGCTTTTTCATTCTTCCATGTTTTATACGGAAGAACATCTCCATAATCTGTATCACCCAGACACAATGGCTGATGGTTGTAACCGTGATAACCTAATTCACCACCCTGATGAAGTACCATATTTCCAAAATATTGAAAACGCTCATTGTCCGTCTGCTTCGTGATCTCTCCGTCAGTTTTATCTTCATAGTTCTCAATCATCACTCCAGTATACTTAAGTCCATATTTGGATGCAAGATTCAGCATATCCGGCCACCAGATATTCGAATAAAATTCTTGAATACTTGTCCCATAATCTCGTTTGACATATGTCCCGTCACCACTTGGTACCGGCGATGGAAAATCATCCAGATAAAAGGCCGATCCATTGATCACCGGATAGACTCCTATATCTGTCAGGAGACTGTAAGACGCTGCATAAAAGCCTCTTACCGCTTTTTCATATAACCCAAAATTATCTACTACAAACTTTCCGTCGCCGTATGTATTTTCCCATATTAAAGGAATTCCTCCCGGCTCTTTTGCCCACGCATAGACCTGTGCCTTCTCGCTTAACTCAACCTGTCTCGCAGAATCAAATCCATCCGTGATTGCATAGCTTTTTCCTCCGCCAATCAAAAAATCCGAATCAAAATAAATGCTGTCCACAAAACTATTTTCATATCCAGAAGAGATAATTCCCAATTTCTGCTCAATCAGTGACGCATACGTGTCCTTTTGCGGTGCCATGGCAAACATGGCACTTCCGCCGCTTTTCACCCAATTGCTGATTTCAATAATACCTTCCTTTAATGGCTCCAGGTCACTCATCAGTACAACCACTGTCTCATAGGAATCCAGATTTGGAAGCGTATCGGTCTTAAGATCTGCCACATCTGTTCCTACTTTCATATCCTGAAAAATCCGCTCAAATTGTTCCCACGCAAGCTGGCTGCTCTCCTGCTGGCTGTCCATAATGACCAGGCAAGTCTTTTTTAATTCTTTTACTGCTTCTTTTTCCGTCACAATCTGGTTCTCACTTAGATATGCACTCTGGCTTTTGCTTCCTTCATAATGGATGCCAGAGCGTTCCGCAAAAAGCACAGCCCCCATCAACATGAATATTCCCCATATTACCAGCATTCCTTTAAATGGAAATGCTTTCATACTCTTTATGAATCGATCCAAAGAGCCAGATCCTCCCTTCCTTTTGAAGAAAGATAAATGTGCTCTTTCTTCATCTTATCTAGTGTTCTTTTCAGTTCTTCTCCCTGCTTCTGTTCTACGCAATATTGAACCTTCAAAATCCAATACGCTTCGTGTCGGTGCCATTTTTTCTCTATAATTTGTAAAATCTCATGTGCTTTTTCAAAATCTCCAAGCTTCATCAAATTCTTGACCATGCATACGCAAGTGTGCAGATCTTCCTGATGTTTTAACTTCTTTTCCAGAAGCTGTTCATATCGCTGCCTCTGTACTCGTTCTATCTGTTCTTCCAGAAGTCCCTGGCTTAAATATTCCTCCATAAATTCGCAATACTGCTCCATAACTTCCGGATCTTCCGGCGAAATCTGATGAAGCCTCTCCAACTCCTGAAGCTTTGAATCATACTCTTTCGACAACTCTACCATGGCAGTGATGGCATAATGTACAACCTCCACGTCTTCGTTCATACGCGCCTGTTTCAAAAGCTCCACATACTCCTCTGGATTGTCATTTAAAACATTCATAATCAACTCTCTTCGAAGTTCCGGCTCATTTACGATCAGCGCTTCCTCCAGCGGAACAATATTTCCCTCCTGTTCCGTCCCGGACTGAAAGATATTTTTGTAAATTTCTTCATTTACCTTCATCTTCTCTACGCCTACTTCTTTTCTCTGATCTGATTGTATCCAGATTTGAAAATGCAGGATAAACACACACAAAACTCCCCACACCGGAACAAAAACGACCGGGAACATGAGATATTTCTTTACATTTATAATATGAGTACAGATTCCTACCCATACAAGAATACAGCAGATGATGTGCAAAAGAATCAGTACTATTCCAACTACAATCTGAATCATACTTCTCCTCCACCTCGTGCAATCTGGGCGATACCGGTCTCATAGGTGATGATTCCGGCTTTTTTGAGCCGCCCGCTTACAATTGGAAGTGATTCCTTGTCCGTCTGAGACAGAATCAGGTATAATTCTCCTTCTTCAGAAATCCCCCATACGTCATTCGCACGGATCAGGTTCTGCAGGATCTGATCTGCCTCCTCTTTTGACTTGCCCGGATGTTCCAGCCGCAACAGAATATAGGACGCCACCATCTCATCTTGCATCGCATGAAATGTTTCCAATCGTTCCATAAAATAGGATGTCTTCAAAATATGTGTCCCTTCCACATACTGCATATTCTTCGCAGCCTCCTGATACTCCAGTGCACGAAGCAGTGCCACTTCCACCAATCCACAGAGAATTTTGAAAAGATTCATATAATAAAGCGTCATCTGATCGCTGCGGACTTCCTTAATACAGACAATCATCACAAGTTCTTTGTTTTTCCTGATTCCTGCCATGTAAGCCGGATAATCCGGGAGAAGCTCACGATTTACCCACACATTTCCATCTTCCAGCTCCGAAATAGCTGCCTGATACTTACTGATCCGTATAGAATTCGGAAACTCACTTCTAATTTCTTTCGATGCAATCTCCAATCGTCCAAACTCACTGTTTTTTCCAAGGGAGTACACAGCAACTGCATGGTTCTCCAGCATATCCTCCATCACATGTATCGTTTCTATAAAAAGCTCCTGTGGAAGCACCGTATCAAGCTTTCTTGTAATATCAAAAATCTTTCCAAAGCTGTCCCGGCTCCCCATAATCTGCTTCTTGTACGTTCTCTTGTCATAGAGCGAATCCTGATACATATCTCGCATGAACAAAAACTTTTCCTGGATCAGTTTATTTTCATCCGTAACAAATTCTATATTTTCTTTATTTTTCATCCGTACATATCCACAGATTGCTCCTACTGCAAAATAAAAGATAAATGGGATCCAGTTGGACGGTTCATAGAACAATGTTGTCCACCCTACCCCTTCTCTTTCATAGGCTGCCAAAAGCGAAATCGTCTCAAGAGCTGCAGCCGCAATCCCGTAGTTAATTCCGTACAAGCTTCCAAAAAGCACAATAAATACAAGCCGCAGATCAATCATCTTAAACTGCGCCTGATTTCCGGCAAGATGATTCAAAAATTCAAACAGAAAAAATCCAATGACCAGTTCTACTATTTTTACTATTGGTCTGTGTTTATCAAGCCAGATTTTCCAGCGATCGATCCGCCGCTCCTTTTCTCCGATAGAGTCCAGATACTGATCATAGATGTCGGAAAAATCCTCCAGAAGTGAAATCTTTGGAAACCAGCCATACTTAAAACGTACAACTTTATCATCCGGTGGAATTTTTTCAACCGGGATAAGTCCTTTATTCTCGATCCGTACACTTGCATCTATCTCTTTTATTTTCTGTTCCAGCTCCCGAAAAGTATTTGAAAATACATTTGGTACATTCAGATAGTGATATTCCTCGTCCCAGTTATCACTCATTTTCTCCAAAAGTTCTGCCAGATCCATGGAGTTCAAAAACTGGAGTGGCTGATCAGGTGATTCCTGAATCTCCACCGGCTCCCCACTACGGATAGCTGCAAACATTTTATAAAAATAATCTTCCTTATAAACTCCGGAATACAGATACGGAATTCTTACGATTTTGACCGGAATCTGGTACATTTTCCCATACTGACAACACAGATTCTCGGCTCCACGGACAAGAAGTGTCTTTCCGGTCGTAGCTGCATACCCCGCCTCCGGACCAGTTAGATAGATTACATGGATCTCTTTACTGCGTTTACAATAACTTAACACTTTTCGAAGCTTCTCTGCTTCACCTTCCATCGTTCCATGAAATGTAATATAATTAGAAAAATAAACCATAAGTTCAAAATCATAAGTGCGGAAAATGTCTTCCAGCTCTTCATCTCGCTCTGGAAACGGGCGCACGATCAAATGCTTTTTCCGCTCTGTCTTCAACAAGGAATTCCCCATTATAAATACTTCGCTCTCGGGGAAAGCTTCCTGCACAAATTCTTTTGTTATGTATCCGGTATTCCCAACTAATAGTACTCTCATATCTTTTCTTCCTAACGTTCCCTGATATATTTTTCATTATACCACGCTGTTTTTATTCTGCCACAAAAAACATATTCTCATATACATTTCCATATATCTTTTTTATATAATCGAAACCCACAAATTTAATAAGCATGCTTATTATTGTCTTGCAAACCTTTTTCAGATGTTTTACCATAGAATTAACAATTAAGTATTTTCAAAACATTTCTCAATAGCACGAAAGCATCCCGAGAGGAAACTGTTTTTATACTTATCATAAAGGAGGTTTTTTCTATGCGGTTTTGGACAAGACAACATGAAGCTGTCTGGGATGAGCTTCAAAAAACAGGTCAATATATTGTAAAGAAAGAATATATCGAGGAAAAAAATGATACCATTTCCGAATTCTATCTAAAATTGTATGAATGGTACACAAAAGCTGCAAGAAAATATATTGACATCCCAGAAGATCTGAAATATCCAGTCTGGCTCAGTGTTAGTGAGGATATGATGTTACAGCCGACCGAACACGCAATCATATTCGAAGTCGAGATTCCAGAGGGAGAATACCTGATCTGCAATTTTGACAAATGGGGCTATCGCGTCAATTATTTCTATGTGCCGCTGGATGAGGCCGATGAAAAGGCCCACATGGAAGAGTTAAAAAAATATGGAATCGCCTCCGAAGATTCATTAGTTACAACCAGTAAAGGAAACTTCTACCCGCTGCTCAGGCAGAAAATTATCAAGAGCTGGGATCGAATTTTTACGATTCAGCCGGATGATCCGTCCCTCATGGTCGGAACCTGCTGGAAGTTAAAGAAAGAGTGGATCAAGGAGGTACGTTTTTATGACGAAGAATAATATATCATCAGCCTCAGACACTATCACGATGTATTGCACGCAGCCTGACCTTGTCTGGGATATTGTAGATAAAGATGGCGTAAACTATGTAAAACAGGCTTATATCACAAAGAAATATCAAGACACTGCCTGGATTTTTGACACTGCTTACAAGTTTTTCCGCCAGAAAGCTGTAAAGATCATTCCAAAGCCACAAGAGGCTGAATCACCAATCTGGATGTACCGTGATAAAAAATGGGCAGTTCCGAATGCTGGCTGCCGACGTATGCACCTGGAAATTCCCAAAGACGAGTTGATTCTTTTTGACCGGAGAACATGGAATAAAATTCTGAACATGGAATATGTTGGAACTGATGAAGAAATCGCCGCCTTTGAGCAGGAATATAAGCGTCAGGGCGTCCGCGACCCACTGGACATTATGAAGTCCTCATTTTATCCGCTTCTGGCTCAGAAAATCAAGAAAAGCTGGCAGCATCTTTTTACGGATCCACTTCCGGAAGAGACTTACTGGCAAGGCGCTGTCTGGTATCTGAAAAAAGATTGGGTAGTCGGGGAAGAATAATGTTATACTATAAGCAAGAGCTTTACTTGCAAACTGTGCAGCAGAGATGGATGTGCTCTGCTGCATGTTATTTTTTATATGGAGGTGACCTGCCATGGCAAAAGAGCAGCTTGCTGTGATTGAAATGATCACAAATATGATTCTCGGCAAGACCAACGGGGTTAGTAAAGTTGATTTCACACCACAGAAAATCCCGTTTCCGGAAAACCTTCCGTATGAACAGGCTTTCCTGCGCGCTACACCGGAGAGCCAGGGTGTCTCTTCCGAGAAACTGATACATTTACTAAGTAACTTATCTGCATCTCCATACACGGATATGCATCACTTTCTTGTACTGCGACATGGAAATGTAATCTGTGACTGCAGCTTTGCGCCTTACCGGAGCGGCATATGGCACATTTCCCATTCCATGTGTAAGAGTATTACCAGTATGGCAATCGGATTGCTAATCGATGAGGGGAAACTTTCTTTAGATGAAAACATATACAATATCTTTCCCGGAAAAGTCAATCCACTGATTAAAATCTTCCGACCGGAAGTCACAGTACGGCATCTACTGACAATGACAAGTGGTGTAACATTTAACGAGTCTGGGATTGTCTCTGGTAATGACTGGCTGGAAAGTTATCTGAATGCACCTGTATCAGGGAAACCTGGCACAGAATTTCAGTATAACAGCCTGAATACTTATGTATTATCTGCAATTGTCAGTGCACGCACGGAGATGACACTGGAGGAATACTTGCGGCCACGTCTATTTGAGCCTCTTGGCATCACCCGCTATCTTTGGGAGACCTGCCCAAAAGGCATCACAAAAGGCGGCTGGGGACTTTTTATTTGTCCGGAAGACATGGCAAAATTAGGGCAGCTCTATCTAAACCACGGAGTATGGAACGGCAGACAGATTATTCCCGAAGAATGGATTACAGCATCTACCACCAAACAGATTGACAGTATCGAAGGGACTTACGGATACGGATACCAGATCTGGATGGAGAATCGTCTGAACAGTTTCGAATTCAATGGTATGCTCGGGCAGAATGTAATCGTGTATCCTGACCTTGACATGGTCATTGTCACCTGTGCGGGAAACAATGAACTCTTCCAGAATAACGTCATGCTAGATCTGATACGTGATGCATTTCCACAGGAATATCAGGCATCTGAATATGCTCTCCCTGAAAATCCTGCCGAGTATCACAAACTGAAACACCTGGTTCACTCACTTTCCCATGGGCCTTCCTGCATGCCGCAGATCCGACGCGGCGGCTGGGCAAAGAAAAGCGGATATTCCAGAAGCCATGCAATATATCCCAAATATGTCCGGTTGCTAAAGGATTTAGACGGAAAATGCTACAATATAAATCCCGCAAGTGTTGGCCTGTTTCCGCTGATTATTCAAGTATTCCATAATAATCTGACAAACGGAATCAGACAGATTTCTTTTCAATATGACAAAATCAACTGTCCAGACAAATTTTATATTCACTTTCTGGAAGGAGAAGAACATTGTACGCTGACTGTAAGTTTTGATCGTTATATCGATAACCTAATTACACTTCATGGAGAAACTTACCTTGTAGCTGTAAAATGTGAGTATACTACTGATGCAGATCACGCTCCGGTTCTTGTTCTTGATATGGTCTATCTGGAAGAAGCCATGAGCCGAAAGCTTTATTTACATTTCAAAAGCAACGAATTAATAGCACATTGGTCCGAGTCTCCCGGGAAAGAGCTTATTTTAGAAGGTCTGTCTTCCATCACAGGGGAGATGACGAAGCTTCCACTTTACGGACGCTTTCTCGAAGGAAGCGGAATGCAGTTCCTGGAACATATAATGGCCGATACCATAGAACCAACTGTACATGGAACATTAGCTGAATCCGATACTGAAGACGTGGATATTTGATATCTGACATACCATTCCTTGAAATTGTAGCTGTTCTGATTATTATTTCATACAAAAACGCCTCGCAAAATGTGAATATTTTGCGGGGCGTATATTATGCATTCCTGTTTTATTGAATTATGAGGTTATTATCTTCTTCTCTGTCTTCTGATTACTCTGAGAGAACCTACGATACAAACAGATGCTGCTTCTGCATTGATTGTGTATGTACCGGCAGCACCTTCAATGATTTTGTATGTAACTGGTGCTGCTACAAGCTTTCTTCCTTCTTTTATCTTCAATCTGTTTTGTAAAATCATGTCCTAAAGAATTTCTGATAAATGAAGAATTATCATCATAGGATTTTTCTGTATCAATTACGCCATCTTTATCTGCAAAATATAATCCACAATCTTCGCAATGCCAATATGCTCTATTCCCTTTTTCTATACATGTGGCTTTCTTTACCTCGATAAAGGTTTTGTGTGCATGTTTAAGTGCTGGAACTTCCGTTGTATTAAGTTCTGCTGTACATGTCGCATCACTAAACATTTTGTGACACTCTGAACAAGACCAGTAGCCAAAGACTTCTTAACATCTTCATCAAACGCATTTGCACTCATCGCAACGATTGGAAGTGTTTTGCAGTCATCACGTGGAAGTTTTCGAATCTCTCTGGCTGCCTCCAGTCCATCCATGACTGGCATCATAATATCCATAAGAATAAGATTATATTCTCCTTCCTTGCTCTGACGTATTCTTTCCAGAGCCTGCTGTCCGTCATATGCTTCCTCGATGCCAATTCCATCATCCTGCACTGAAAAGTAGAGGCTGGCTTTTTCCTTCTCGTCACAGATTTCCAACATAATTTTCCGAACCTTCTCATGGAGTATATACAAGGTCGAAGGGGACTATTATTTGTTATTATAAGTTTATACCATGGACTTTGTACATATTAACAAACTTTCACGAACTGAAAAAGTCTACTAAAAAAGGTCCACCGGACCTTTTTGTCGTATGCTTGGCAACAAAAAAGTCCGCCATTTTTGTACTCTCACAAAATGTCGGACTTTCCCACACTTACATTTATGAGTTGGGGGCAAAAGCCCCAACTATGATGCCTACGGATTGTTCCGTGCTTTGCACTCCCATAACCCTAGCATCATATTTACAGTCTTACACCATCTTTTACGACTGCCTGCAGATCCAGATTATCCTTCAGAAGTACAATATCTGCCTTCTTACCTGCCTTAATCGAACCATACTGATCATCAATTCCAAGACTCTTCGCCGGATTAATAGTTGCGCAGGCAATAGCTGTCTCAAGTGGAATCTGCATTTCTTTTACAACTGTTCTCATACAATCCGCGAGGTTCGTTGCTGAACCTGCTATTGCACCATCAGATACTAATGTCGCACGTTTTCCTACGACCTTGACATCCAATCCGCCAAGTGTATACTGTCCGTCCGGCATCCCGGTCGCACGCATGCTGTCACTAATCAGAATCATACGGTCAGCCCCCATCATCTCAAAAGTTGCTCTGACCATAGCCGGATGAATATGTATCCCATCACAGATGATCTCTGCCATCACATGCTTACCATCATATACAGCACCAACCACTCCCGGTGCGCGATGATTAAATGCCGGCATCGCGTTATAGAGATGTACTGCATGGTTTGCTCCCGCGTCAAATGCTTTCTTCGCTGTATCATAATCAGCATTCGTATGAGCCAGAGAAATGTTAACTTTCCCTTTCATTTCCTCGATAAATTCCAGATAATCTTCATTATCTTCCGGAGCAATTCCAATAAATTTCACCAGTCCGTCGGAAGCTTCCAGAAACTGCTCTGCAATTTCTACATTACACGGAATAATATTTCTCTCATCTTGTGCTCCTTTTTTTACTTTACTGATAAAAGGACCTTCCATGTTAATTCCCACAAGATCTGCTGCTTTTGGGCTTGTCCCGTTTTTCTTATATTTTGCTGCAACACTTAAGATCTGTTTCAGTTCTTCCACCGGAAGTGTCATGGTCGCCGGAGCAATAGCGGTCACACCAATGGAGGCCTCATACTGTGCGATCCTCTCAATCGCCTCTTCATTTCCATCACAAAAGTCATCTCCTTTGCATCCATGAAAATGAAGGTCGATCAAGCCCGGAATTGCATATGCACCTTCACCGTCCAATACCTCTTTCTCACCAAACTGTGGCTTTTCCTCTTCTGCATATACTCTCTGGATCTTGTCCCCGTCAAGCATAATTCCACCTTTTACAAATGTCTTCTCTTCCGTGTAAACTTTCACATTATCTATGATCATAGTAAATAACTCCCTTAGATTAAAATATCCCTATGTCTTGATTTAACTGTATGTACTTTCGTATTTTCTATACTATAACATTTACAACATCTGTTTTCAATATTGCTTATTGCATAACGAAAGTGCTGCCTTGTCTGCAACTATCGTTACATATGGATGGAATTTTAAAATAGAAGCCGGAACCTTTGGCGTTACCGGTCCCTCAATCACTTTCCTTAAGATATCTGCCTTATCCTCACCACTGACAACCAAAACAATCCGTTTTGCCCTCATAATTGTCCCAATTCCCATCGTATAAGCTTTTCTCGGAACTTCTTCTTCTGACTCAAAGAAACGTTTATTGGCATCAATCGTGTTCTGTGTCAATTCTACACAATGTGTATATTCCTCAAATACATCTGCCGGTTCATTGAATCCAATATGTCCATTATGTCCGAGCCCCAAAAGCTGCAAATCAACACCTCCAAGAGATTTTATCACCTCTTCATAATGGGCACACTCTTTCTTGGCATCTTTTTCCATACCATTCGGTATATGTGTATTTTCCAACTGAATATTCACATGTTCAAATAACCTCTTGTGCATAAAATAATAATAACTTTGTTCATCAGATTTTTGCAATCCCTGATACTCATCCAGATTCACTGTTTTAATATGGCTAAAATCTACGTCTTCTTTGCGATTCCAGTCGATGAGCTGTTCATAAACCCCGATTGGCGAAGATCCTGTTGCCAGGCCAAGAACAGATTCCGGATTCAATATAATCTGCGCAGAAATAATATTGGCAGCTTTTCTGCTCATATCCTGATAATTTTTTGTTTTTAAAATTTTCATGCGCTATTTCCTCCCATACTTATTCTGGAAATTATACAACGCTCCTACCATACCCGCTTCATTTCCATATTCTGCAAAGCATACCTGTAAATGTTCTGCCAGAATTGGTCTTAAATACCTATTCAACGAATCCCTGATTTCATTTTCAAGAATTTTTTTCTGGACCATAATGCCCCCACCAAGTACAATCGTATCAGGATTAAGTACATAACAGATTGTTGCCAACCCTTTGCCAAGTACATCACACATTTCTTTGATGGCTGAAATACAAATTTTATCGCCTTTTTCTGCCAGTGCAAATATTTTCTTTCCATCCCACATATCTAAAGGCTCAATCTTTTTTTCTGCAACTTTTCTGACTAGAATGCTGCTGGCTCCTAATGTTTGAAAATCACTATCTCCCATTGGAATATAGCCGACCTCACAGGCACTGTTGCTTGCTCCGTGGAAAACTCTTCCATTCACAATTGCACAGCCGCCAATTCCGGTTCCAACAGTGGCACAGAACATAATATGGCTCTCTTTTGCTGACCCTGAGACATATTCCGCCAGACCGGCACAATTTACATCATTCTCTACTTCGCATGGCATTTCTAATGCTTTTTCCAGTTCCTTTTTTATACAGGTTCCTGTATAACCAGGCATTAACTCTCCTGCAAAAACAATCTTTCCTTCTTCTGGATCTACCATTCCGGCAGTAGAGATACAGATACCTTCTATATTCTCATACTGCTCCTTATACTGTTTTCCAATTGTTTTTACTTTATCCAGAACTGCTGCTCCACCAAGCCATGCCTCCGTTTTTGTCTGATTACACTCTTTTATGATAGCATTTTCATCCAAAACGCCATGCTTAATGGAGGTTCCGCCTATATCTACGCATATGTATTGACTCATAGTGTCTCCTGCCTTACTTTAACGCATCTACAAATGTTTTTGTAATTAACTGTGGTCTTGTGATTGCAGAACCAACTACAATACTGAAAACACCTAATTGCATAACTCTTTTTACTTTTTCCGGTGTATTAATATTTCCTTCTGCAATCACATTATGTTTTACATTTTTTACAATTTCTTTAATCAGTTCAAAATCATTTTGCTCGATTTTCATATCCTTACTTTGATCTGTATATCCTACAAGCGTCGTACCAATAAAATCAAATCCAAGTTCATCGGCATGTATTGCCTCTTCATAGGTAGAGCAATCAGCCATTAATGGCTGATCCGGATATTTTTCACGAATCTGGGCATAAAACTCATCCAGTGTTACCCCATTAGGTCTAAGATTTTTTGTTGCATCAATTGCTATAATCTCCGGCTTTACTTCCATCAACTCATCGATTTCTTTCATCGTTGGTGTAATGTACACTTTGCAATCCGGATAATCTCTCTTAACAATTCCGATAATCGGTATGTCAACATTTTTTCTGATCTCTGCAATATCTTCTTTTGTATTCGCACGGATTCCGGCTGCTCCACCTTCTTTTGCAGCCAATGCCATACGTCCCATAATAAAGGAGGAATGTAATGGTTCTGCCGGTAATGCCTGGCATGATACGATCAGTTTTTTATGTACAGTCTCTATTTTATTATTCACTTTCATACCTTCTTTCGAATCACTTGTACAATTTGTTCTGCAAGTCTCTCATGGCTCTCTGCATCTAAATGCATAAAATCAATTTGGTTCATTTTCACAAATGGTCCTGCATCTAAAAAATCACAGCCGTACTGCTTGGCACAGATTTCATATTCTGCAGCCAGTTCTTTTGATTTGTCAGCACAGATTCCCATCTCGCCTGCAACATGGGACTGCTCGCATTCTTTCTCAATCGGAGCTGGCGCTACAACTAATATCTTTGGTGTATCTCTCCAGGCATCCTCTGTATGTTTTGCTTTAATTACAAGGCGTTTGATTCCATCTGCAATATTCTTTGGTGTTGCACTAAATCTCTCCTTACAGTCATTCGTTCCCAACATAATTACAAGATAATCAATCGGTCCATGAGACATCAGACACGGATACAAATATGGAAGACCATTTAATCCCTCATTTAGCGGATCTTCAAAAACTGCCGTTCTTCCACACAGTCCTTCTTCAATGACCGTATATTCTGCTCCTAATTTTTCCTGCAGCTTTCCCGTCCAACGTACTTCATCCGGGAATCTTCCGTCTGTAATCGCGTCATATCCCCATGTATTAGAATCTCCATAACACACAATTCTTTTTTTCATGTCCTTATTTTCCTCCGTTTCAGCTTAACCTTTAACTGCTCCCATTGCCAGTCCCTGAACAAAGTGTTTCTGCAGTGCCCATACAAGAATCAGTACCGGTACCAGTGTAATGACTGCTGTCGCCGCCATTGGTCCCCATTCCAGGCCACGGTCTGTAATGAATCCGGCAATTACAACCGGTAATGTCTTGGACTTATTGACACTTAGTATACATGCAAATAAGAACTCATTCCATGCCCCAACAAACGCAAGTATTGCAGACGCAATCATTCCAGGTTTTGTCAATGGAAAGATAATCTTAAAAAATCTTTTCGTAAATCCACAACCATCCAACATTGCTGATTCCTCTAGTTCCTTCGGGAGCTGCTCAAAGAATCCCATCATCAACCAAATTACAAGCGGAAGGTTAAAGCTTGTATTCATAATTATCAGCGCTGTCTTTGTATCAATCAGATGCATTGTTCTCATTACAAGGTATACTGGAATTGCAGTGGCAATTGCCGGATACATCTTCTGAACCATAAACCACAGTCCAAAATATTTGCGTGCTCGCTTTCCAAGGCTTCCTCTTGCAACTGCATATGCAGCCATACTTCCAAATATAACAGAAATAATTGTAGAGGCTCCTGCAACTACGACTGTATTAAAGAAATTCAACCACAACTGATCTTTTCCAAAAATTTCCTGATAACTTGCTGCCGTGAATTTAGATGGAAATATTACCGGTGGATTAGACAAATATTCTGCTTCAATCTTCACTGAACTAGTCAAAAGCCAGTATAACGGAAATATAATAGCAATTAATGAAACAACTACAATAATTACTCTAACGGGTCTTCCCGCAAAATTACCAATAATATTATCAACGGTAGGCACATTATGTTTTTTTCTCTTCATATTCTACGCCTCCAATTTTGTTCTTAATTTCAAAAATCCTACAGTTACAACCGTCATAACGACAACAAAGCCAATTGCCAGTGCTGCTGAATATCCGGCATCAAAGAATCTCAGACCTTGTTTATATATATAGTTCGGTAACATTTCTGTTGATGTACCCGGACCTCCATTAGTCATAACGTAAACTGTATCAAATACCTTAAATGCATCGACAAATCGAAGCATAACGACAATTGTAAGTAATGGTGCAACCATAGGTAAAATGATTTTTCTGAAAATTACTCCATTCGATGCACCGTCAACACATGCTGCCTCCAGACAGTCTTGTGGCAAAGCTTTCAGACCTGCTGCACAAATGATCGTAACCCATGGTGCAAGTTGCCATACATTTACTAAAATAACTGCCAACATAGCCGTCTTAGGACTACTAAGCCATGTAATACTCGGGACTCCAAAGAAACTCAGGAAATAATTAATAATACCTGTTGTGGAATCCAGCATCATTCTCCATAAAGTACCAATTGCTACCGGTGCCATAATGGTTGGAATCAAAAAAATAGATGTTGCAATTTTAGCCCACATTTTGTCTGAACACAGTGCCATTGCAACAAAAAGACCTACAATAACTTCCAGTGCTACAGAAACTACTGCAAAAAATAATGTATTCATTGTACTGGTTCTCACAGTCTCATCTGTAAGCATTTTAATATAATTCTGAAGTCCCACAAATTCCGGAACAGCATTTGGTAAATTCAATTTCAATTTGAAGAAACTTAAGTATAAAGAATACAAAAGGGGCAGCAATGCCGTGATTCCTAAAAAAATCATCGTTGGCAACATAAAGCACCATGAAGCCACTTTATCGCTCTTACTCTTCTTCAGCACCCCTTGCGTATTATTTTTCTTGCTCATTTCGCATTCCACCTCCACACGAAAATAATAATCTGTTCAAAAGAATATGGCGCCGGCACGAAAGCGGCCGGTGCCATATGATGTCTTACATGTTATAGTTTTTAGTTCCTTCTTCAGGCGGTGCATTTTTCAATGCTTCTTCTATTCCTTTTTTCATCTTACTAACGGCTGTCTCAAGATCAATTTCACCTGTCATATACTGGCTAACTACTGTATTCAGCATAGAATCAACTTCTGTAGAAGCTGGAATTCTCCACCAGATATTTGCTGTATCAAGAGCCTCACGAACGGTATCCATATATGTTCCTTTGATTCCATCTCTCTCCCAGAATGCTTTTCTTGGTGAAAGAATTCCAAAATCATCGTAGAACTGATCCTGCTTCTCTGCACTTGTATACATTTTAACCCATTCCCATGCAAGTTCCTGATTCTTAGATGCTGCTGGTATAGATACATCCCATGCACTTAACAGTGTAGTTCCAGTCTTATCATATGGGATTGTACTTAATGCCCATTTTCCAGCAACCTTAGACTGTGACTCATCATCTGCCGCCTGAACCAGTCCAAGTGTTGGCCATGTTTCACAGATTGCTGCATTTCCATCAAGGAATGCTTTGATTGACTCTTCTGTTCCCCATGACAGAATAGATGGATCTGCATAATCCTGAATCTCTTTCAGATGATTTAGTGCATCTCTTGTTTCCTGAGAATCAATTGTTACATTCCAGTCCTCATCAGCCCAGGCACCACCCATGGACCATAAAATGTAATCAAATACTCCACCAAGCTGTCCTGTTGTAGCTGATACAGAAATTCCGTACATACCTTTATCTTTATCTGTTAGCTCTTTTGCAACTTCTCTGTATTCTTCCCATGTATCCGGAAGTCCATCTGGAAGTAAATCTGTTCTATAAGCAAATAACTGTGGTGTACTTGCATTCGGGATACCAGTTTGAACTCCCTGCCATTCTCCACTATTTTCCAGAACCTTCTCAATAAACTCATCCGTCTTATAATTATCCTTATCCATAAAATCGGAAAGATCTGTCAGATATGGTGCAAATTCTCCGTCCCACTGACTTGCAACATCGACAACATCATAAGAACCTGTGCCACTTGTTAAATCCAACAGTGTCTTCTCATGTAATGTTGTATAAGGAAAATCAACGACCTCTACTGTTGCACCAGTCTTCTCCTCAAATTCGTCTACCATGCTTTCTGCAGCTTCTGCGTATACACCTGACATGTATAATACTGTCAGCTTTTCACCAGAATATGGCTTATCCCCATCTGCCTTACTGCTCTTTCCTCCTGATTCTCCACAACCAACTAACATTGTGGATAACATTGCCACACACAGCAATGCACTTACAATTTTCTTTTTCATTAACGTTCTCCTTTCTTTTTGGAATTTTTTTTTATTTTTCAGAAATAAAAAATGTTTTCTTTTTCATAAAATAACACTTACATATATATTTGTCAATTGCTTTATTGCACCAAAACTATTTTTGTGCAATATGGCAAAAATAATTTTTATTTTATATAAAAAACATGTTTTTTTTCAATCTAATTGACAAGTTTTGTTTTTTTGTTAAAATTTATACTATAAACATTAATAATAGGAGGTGTTACATGGCAACCAATAATCTAATGAACAAAATCACTTTATATTATTCTCAAATGACAAAAGCCGAAAAAAAAGTTGCCGACTTCGTTTTATCCTCCCCGCAAGAAGCACTAGCATCTACAATTACCGACTTATCTAAGCATTGCGGTGTAGGTGAAACGAGTGTATTCCGTTTCTGTCGCACTTTAGAGTTAAAAGGCTATCAAGATTTCAAACTTTCACTGGCAGTAAGCACTTCTTCTAATGGAGTCTCTACGCCAAAAGATACAATTAATATTTCCAATACTACCAATTGTCAGGACACTGCTTATAATGTTATGCAAGCTTATATAACAGCATTAGAAACTACCTGCAGAACACTGAATTTTAATGCAATTCCTGAAGTTGTTGATTATATTCTTAATTCAAAAACTATTAATCTCTTTGGCTTTGGTGGTTCTGGTACAAGTGCAAATGAATTTAAGAATAAATTTATGAAAATCATGCCTAATGTAATCTATAATGCTGATGCTCATATTCAGTTAACACAAGCAGCTTTATTAGGAAATGAGGATCTAGCAATTATTTTCTGCAATTCCGGCATCACAAAAGATTGTATTGAAATTGCCAAAATCTGTTACACTTCCGGAGCAACAGTTGTTTTTATTACTAAATTTGCCAAAACTCCTGCCGCACAATATTCTACCGTTGTTCTATTATGTGGTGCTAATGAAGGACCAATGGAAGGAGGATCTATTGCTACTAAAACAGCCCAGCTTTTCTTAATAGACCTTCTATATGCTGAAGTGTACAAGACACTTGGTAAAAAAGCATTAGATAATAAGCAAAAAACAGCTCAGATAATCACAGAGAAAATGATGTAGGAGGTTACATTATGAAAGTTATTGTTTTAATCGAAAACACATCCATATGCTCCTTATGTGCTGAGCACGGTCTGTCCGTCTATATCGAATATAACGGCATGAAATATCTTCTGGACACCGGCACATCTGACACATTTTCCGCTAATGCGCATCAGCTTGGAATCAATCTGGCAGATATTGACATCGCATTTCTGTCACACGCACATTATGACCACGCCGGCGGATTCGAAACCTTTTTTAAGGAAAATGAAAAAGCACCTGTTTATCTGCAGGATACTTCTGCTGAAAACTGTTATTATCGTCCAGACAATACTGATAGATATATCGGAATTCCTACGCATTTATTGAAGACTTACAAAAAGCGTTTTCAATATATAGATCATGTCTGCGAGGTGGAAAAAGGAGTCTGGTTAATTCCACATTTTACAAAGAATTTGGACGAAATGGGAAGACGCGCCTGTATGTATCGAAAAATTGGTGATGAATATGTCCCGGATGATTTCGCACATGAACAAAGCCTTGTTTTCGAAACTCCAAAAGGACTGATTTTACTCAACAGCTGCTCCCATGGCGGAATCGTCAATATTGTAAAAGAAGTGCAAATGGCACTGGGAAATCAGAAAGTTTACGCTGTCATCGGCGGCTTCCATATGATGAAGCTCTCCGGTCTTGATACTCTTGCGATTCCTGAATCAGAAGTCATCGACGTAGCTTCCCAATTACAGAATCTTGGAGTAGACGAAATCTACACTGGGCATTGCACTGGAACAATCGCATACGGACTTCTCAAAAAAGAACTTGACGAAAAAATCCATGAACTGAGCACCGGAACAATAATTGAGTTTTAAATACATTTCCGTATGTTGCACTAAAACTTATGAAACGCATTTAGCTTTTATTAAAAAAGGGAAGCTGTGATACACATCCATGTACCACAACTTCCCTATATTTTCATCTTCATTTAATTTTAATCAATTGTCCATTTAAGCAGCTGTTCTTTCACCTTTTCAAATATCTGCATTACAACTACTAACACAATTACCATAAAGATAAATCCAACCCAGGTATTGGCAAATACACCAAGTTCAGAATTCTTTTTTACAAAATAGCCCATGCCTGAACCGCCACCATACATTTCGGCAAATACAAGCATTACAAAAGAACTTCTCAGTGAATTTACAAAACCGGCCAGAATAGATGGACTTGCTGCCGGCAGAATTACTTTCATGAACCGTTTTACACCTGTCAGTTCCAATGTAGCTGCCTTGTCCAAATAGCGCTTATCAATGGTCATGATTCCTGTGATTGTAGCAAATAATGTTGCCCAGACAATATTATATACAACCAAAAATATGGAAGCTGATAATAATGTTGGTGACAGCAACAGTACAAACGGCGACAATAAGATTGACGGGATTACGCTAAAAGCATAAATAACCGGATGCAGCGCTTCCCTGATTTTCTTATTTAATCCCATGATTGTACCAAATATAACTGCAATCACTAAAGAAAGAAATACTGATGGGATGAGTAATTTGAAAGAAGCAAGCATATTTGTAAGCATTACTTCTTTATTCGACTCAAAGGCTGCTGCAATCTTTTCCGTTGTTGGAAACAAATATGGATTCAGCATTTTCACATCTGCCACATAATAATATAACAATACTAATCCTGCAAATATCAATACTGTAATCCAGTATTTTTTCACAAAACCCTTAATTGTTTTCATTTACCCATCTCCTAAAATCTGCTATTTATCATTTTCGTCAAAGAATTTCTGCTGTGCCTCATAGAAATCCGGTGCCTCATCACCATAAGATTTTGTTGCCTCAGCAAGTGCTTCTTCATAAAGCTCTGTGTTGATATGATCTTCAATATCGATCTTGCAGTCATCACCGAGGTATCCTGTTTTGTCAAGAATGTTCCATGCACGTACCACACTGTTCTTAAGAGGATCTACATTTACAAAATAATGTTTGTCATCCATCATGTAAGCTGCCACATAGTCATCTTCCTGACCGATACGTTTTGCATGAAGAGAAACTGCTTCTTCTTTATTTGCCTCATACCAGGACTGTGCACGGAGTAATGCGCGGATAATTGCTTTGACTGTATCTGGATTGTCATTTACCCATTTTGTCTGTCCAACCATACGGCAGCAAGAATAGTTCTCCATGATTTCACTCTGATAGCTTACGATTTCGATGTCACCTGAGTCTACAAGCTGTTTCACACCATAGTTGTTCTGTGTTCCCATAAGCGCATATTTTACTTCACCGTTCTGAACAGCAGCTAATGCGTCATCATAGCTTGAATATACTTTCCAGTCAACTACATCTAACGGATTATCATATCCAAGATCCATAACTGCACCTGTAAATGCGAAATAACTTGGATTTACTGCAACGGACTGTCCAATAAATGATTCAATACCTTTCCACTCTGTTCCAGTTTTTGCAACAACTGGCATACATCCTTCTACCATATGTCCGCCAAAAATTGTAAGATCTACACCTTGTGCTATCTGCTGAAGCGGATTAGATGTACCCGCATTTGATACGACATCAACCTTGCCTGCTGCAAGAAGAGCCATTGCATCCATATTCTGAGTTGCCTCTACCGGCTCAATCTCGATTCCTTCATCCTCAAAATATCCTTCTTCTTCTGCAATTGTTACAAGGACGTTACCACTTGAACCATAATTCCACTTTACAGTTGTCATTTTCTCCTTGCTATCTTTGTCAGTTGTCTCTGTTTTTGTGTCGTCAGACTTTTTGTCATTACTGCTTCCACATGCTGCAAGACTAAACGTCATACCGAGCACTAACATAAGTGCTAAAACTCTCTTTTTCATACCTTCTCCTTTTCTGTTTTTACTACTTATACTAGAATCTCTGCATTAACCATTTCCTGACAGGCAGCAATTCCGTCAGTATATGGATAACACTATATATAACAGGCCTGCCTGTATATATCACATATCAATCCCACTATTTGCATGGCTTTCCATTTTAAATATGTGTCGTGACATCTTTATTTATCTGATTGATCAATGTAATACGAAGCTTCATCATATCAATATTCTCAAATAATGTGTCACGCGTCGGATGCAGTTCTTCTGTAATCTTGACATCATAAATAATATGACTTGGTGACTGTCCCAAAACAAGAATCCGGTTTGCCAAAAGAAGTGCCTCATCCACATCATGGGTAACAAAAAACACTGTTTTCTTCTTTTCATCCCTTGTCCAGAGTTCCCGTACCAGATCCTGAAGTCTCGCACGCGTCACCGCATCCAGAGCACCAAACGGCTCATCCATCAAAAGAATCGGCGGATCAATACTGAATGCTTGTGCGATTGCACATCTCTGCTTCATACCACCTGATAATTCTTTCGGAAGCTTTTTGTATATGCTTTCATCCAGCCCGACAGCTTTTATCATATTTACGGCTATTTCTTTTAATTCTTTTTTATCTCTCTTAGGATATCTTTGCTTCAATGCCAGAAGAATGTTCTCGCCTGCTGACATCCACGGAAACAATCCATAATCCTGAAATACAACACCTTTATTAAGACTTGGTTCCCCAATAGCTACACCATCACTCAGAATCTCTCCTGTAGTTGCCGTTTCAAGACCTGCCAGTAGACGAAGCAGTGTACTCTTACCACAGCCAGACTGCCCAAGGATACAGACAAATTCTCCTTCTCCGATTTCTGTATTAATGTCTTTTAAAATTAATTTTCCACCTGCTTCATAGGCAAATGATAAATCCTTAATCTGAATGCCGCTCATGTATAATTGCCTTTCTTTTTATAGCAATAATTTCTTTTTATTGATCTATTTTGTACACACAATTGTATAATAAATCAATCTTTTTTATTATTCAAATTGATTTTTAAAATAAAACAGCAAGCTTATAGTTTTCATCTATAAACTTGCCACTCTATACTTTTTTCTACTTTTCTCCTAATATTCCATCAATAATACGTTTCACACCGATTTCCACATTTTCTCTGGAAGTAGCAAGATTCATACGGATAAATCCATTGAATCTGTCTCCCCCGAACCAGTCTCCGAAATCTACCGCAAGACGGCATTTTTTCTGGATAAACTCTTTCGTATCTTCCGGTTTTATGTACGCTCTTAAATCAATCCATACCAGATATGTTGCCTCCAGTGGAGTTACTACCACCTTCGGAAGATTCTCTTTGAAAAGTTCTCTCAGATACTGATCATTATCTACAATCTGCTTCTTCACTTTATCCAGCCATTCCTGACCACCTTTATATGCCGCTTCTGCCGCTACAAACCCAAATGCATTTCCTGTCATCAGACGGATTCTTTTGGCAAAATCATCCCATTTTGCCCGAAGATTTTCATCTGCAATTATCACAAATGAATTCTGTCCCCCTGCCAGATTAAATGTCTTGGACGGTGCTGTGATTGTAAGGATTTCATCCCAGTGTTCTGTCATAAGATAGGATGGTGTCTGCTTCTTATTCCCAAATACAAAATCCTGATGAATCTCATCAGAAATTACATACACATGATGTCTATGACAAATTTCAAGCATTTCCTTTAGTTCTTCTTTTCTCCAGACCCTTCCTACCGGATTGTGCGGTGAGCATAAGATAAATGCTTTTACATCGTTATCCACGATTTTCTTTTCAAAATCATCGAAATCAATCGTATAATTTCCATTTTCATTAACTAGATCAGAAGTAATCAACTTACGCTCATTGTTGGTCACCGCCTGCAGAAATGGATAGTACACCGGAGTCATGACAATCACTGCATCCCCTTTTTTTGTCAGCATCTGGATCATCCAGTTGAACGCTGCTACAACTCCCGGTGCAAAACGAAGCCACTCTCGCTTTACTTCGAAATTAAAATGTTTCTTTTCCCAGTTGATAAATGCGTCGTAGTAACCATCTGGAATCCGGTAGTATCCTATTGCTCCAAAATCCACGTACTCATGCAGAGCTTTCTGTACACACTGTGGAATTTTAAAATCCATATCTGCGACCCACATGGCATGCAGACCTTCCTCGCCGAACATTGCTATCTGACCGTCCCATTTATTGCAATTTGAATTTCGTCTGTCCACATAAATTAATTCTTCCATAATGCCTGCCTCTCCTTATTCCTTTCATCTTTCTGTGTCGGCAAAATATTCTTCTTTTGTTTTGTCGAAATTTCTTTAACTATAATAACATTTTAATAAGAAAATGTCCTCTTATATTGAAAATTTGAATTTATAAAATAAATTTTTATCAGTGCAGTATTAAGAACTAAAAAACCTGTAAGCATAATACTTACAGGTTAACTAACTCCCCGAGTAGGGTTCGAACCTACGACCCTTCGGTTAACAGCCGAATGCTCTACCACTGAGCTATCGAGGAATAACAAATATATAATAAACCCAAGTAACAAAAATTACAAGGGTTTTTTTCATATATCTTCAAAACTGCATATAAGAAACTTTTCAACATCTTTACCTATCCACCTTACTTGGTTATGCCCTCGACCTATTAGTAACAGT
>NZ_JAJCNF010000026.1:0-53787 GCF_020560945.1 Dorea sp. 210702-DFI.3.125 | reverse complement strand
AAACTGTCGGCGTTTAATCTGTATGCGGTTGCCATTCATAATGAGCCAGCCAGCGCCCTTGTTTTCCTCTGCCAAGCGTCTTAACTTGTTTTCTCCGATACGGAAATACTTTGACGCTTCTTCAATGGTAAGGGTATATTTTTCCCATACGGGAATATCCTGTGCATTACTCATAAAACACCCCCTCACTTTCGATTACATCTGCTATATCCGTACACATCTGTTCTACAAGCATTTCCTGTTTTTCGGAAAGGTGGGTACATTCATCAATCATTTTCATGTAGTTTGAGCCTGTCAGCCTGTCGATTTCCTCTATCATCACGATTGACGGCATGACCTGTCTTTCCAGCCATTGCAGAGTGCGTTCCATATTGACAGGTACGGGGTTCATTTCAAAAGGTAAACTGTCATGGGAAATGAATATCTCCCACAGCGGATAATCGGGAAATTGCACAAAATCAGTAATAAGGTAAAACACCAACCCATGAGGGTTATATGTCAATAACAATTCCTCAACTGCCTGTACTGCCTTTTTATCACGCAGACGAATTTCAAAACGGTTGATAATATCCGTATGTTTCTTTTTGGTTGCCTGCTCCTTTTGTTTTTCATACAGGCAGAAATATTTTGTGCTTGCCTTTGAGCCGATATAAAGGGTACTTGCTAAATTACGTTTTTTTTCGCTTAGTTTTCCACCTTGTACATTTTCATAGTTTTTACAGCGACAATCCGCACCGCCATTTTTGTATTTTTCAGACAAAACGGGAATATCCAGCAGACCGCACATATCATTGATTGCCAAGTCAAAACGTCGGATAACACCGCCACAGTCAAGACAGCGGTTTAAAAATGAATACCAATCCCTGTTCTGTGCCTGTAAGACATATTCCATGTTGCGTGAGCCTGCCCCTTTTAATTCTAAAAATACACCCATGTGTTCATCATCAGAAGCCATGACCTTGATTTCCCCGTAGGCATAATGCTCCTTATAGCCATAATACCCATAGTCATAATGGATAAAATAGTCCGCTTTCATGCCAAGCACCTTTCGGATAACTTCTAATGCGTCAGTCGTTGGAAAACGGACAGACAGATAATCAACGAGCAGATAAAAAGGCTTATCACAGACATAGTAATTCAGACAACGCAGGATAATGTTCTGTGTTTCTTTACTTGCGTTGGCTTTTCCGTTCTCAAAGCGGTTGATACTATATCTTGATACATGGGTAAGACTTGCAAGTTCTCCTTGTGAAAGACCGCTTGCAAGACGTTTGTTCTTCATTTCAAGTGCAAATTCTAAATTGTTCATTGTATTCCTCCAATCCCACAACAGCCTTGAAATACCTGTAAACCACTATTCAAAAGAATGTGAAATTACTATCTTCTTAAAACTTCTCATTACTACTCACAGGTTTGGGGTTGTATGGTTTTTGACTTGTCTTTTGTGAAATAGTGCCCCCCTGTTAGATAACGGGGGCACAGTCAAGGCTCGCAGGCTCGCCAGCCGACAAAGCATTTCTTCCCCTTGACACAAGATGTCATGGCGGTAAGCCTGAGAGGCTTCCGCCACCGTGTCAGAAATACTTTGTCAGCAAGTCCTGTTTTGCCTTTTCTAACAAGTTCCATTTCAACCAATATTCATATCTACGGGTTTAATCAGATGGGGATTTCTTTTTGAATGTTTTTGTATTTCATTCTATTGTACTTATTCACTCACAATAGCATAGTAATTCTTATATGCTTATTTGTCAATATCTTTTTTTGTCTTTACAAATCATATTAAGCATGATAGACTTATAACAGTGAAGATATAACGAGATATGGAGGGTTGTGCAATGAAAATAAGCCATTTAGGAAATAATATACAGACCATAAGAAAATTTAGGGGAATGAAACAACAGGAACTTGCGGACAAAATCGGTATCAATATGCAGAGCCTTTCCAAGATTGAAAGAGGGTTGAACTATCCTGCTTATGAAACGCTGGAAAAGATAATGGAAGTGCTGGACGTAACGCCGAATGAATTATTATCGGGAGAATGGAAGTATGTCAATCAGTCTGAAAAAGAAGTCTGTCAGTTTTTAAGAACAGAAGAACGTCTAAATGCAGAACTGAAACACGGACACTATGATAACTTCTTTGACAGCGAGGAAGAATGGCTGGAATATGAATTGGAAAAGTTACGGGAATACATTACAGACTATATCAACGGGAAAAGCATTGAAGCGTCCGACCTTTACCCAATCAAAGAATTTATCCAGCATTTGAAGTTTCAAAAATTACTAGACCGCTATGATGATTTATACAGTATGGATATGTTTGGGGAAAGCATAGAGGGACATAAATATAGGACACCTTATCAAGTCGTGAAAATGATAAATCCGAACTCAAAAGAGGATATGGAACTGTTACGGGAAGTATTAAGAAATAACCATTTTGATGATGAGGACGAGTAATCTTTTTCCTCTTGCGAGAAGATACAGCAAACAAAAAGCCCGATCAAGAGTGCAAAGCACCACCAATGGTGGCAAGCTCTTGACAGGGCTTTTTCTTTTCTGTTGTGGGTACTCAAGAGGAAAAAAGGAAAAGTGTGATGTCTCAATTTTTTTATCTTGCACGCATAAAAAGATTGAAAGAGGTGTTTGTTTCCAGTATAATGTTTTTTGTATAGAAGCAAGGATTGAATTTTTTTGAAAGAAAGGGTTGACAGTCATGTTCACACATTGTTACGCTTGCGACAGACAGACAGACAGACAGACAGACAGACAGACAGACAGACAGACAGACAAGTAAATTCTGCCCTTTTTTCAATTCTATCAATAATAAACAGAACGCACAGATTATCCAGTTATAAAGGGGAGTTTGTGCGTTTTTCTATGCAAAGAATTTATGAAAAATAAGGAGTGAACAAACTATGAAGAAAAAACAAGTCCTTGCAGTAAGTTCCGCATTGATGATTGGAACAACAACTGCACTTACAGGGCTTCCTACTCCTGTCATGGCACAGGAAAACACAGAAGTTGTGCAGGAAGCCGTTGTAGAAGAAAACAAGACAGAGCAAGTTCCTGTGGAACAGAAAACAGAAAACGCAGAAGTACAAGAGAATATAACAGACAAGGAACAGGAAGAAACTGCTGAAAATGCAGAAACTTTAAAAGAAGAAAGTACAAAACAGGAAACACCTGCAACACCAGAAAAAGAAGTGGTTACCGAAGATAAGACCGTTGAAGCAAGCAAAAATACAGAAGTAAAAGCTGGAAGCATTGCTATTGATGAAACACATTTTCCAGACAAAGTATTTAGAGAACAAATCATTGCAGAATTTGATAAAGACGGCGATAGTGTGTTATCTGTTGATGAAATATCAAAAGCCCAATTCTTAAACTTACATGGTATGAAAACGATATCTTCATTAGAGGGTATTCAATATCTAACAAATTTGCAGTCTTTAGATGTTTCTACGACTTCTGTTTCAGACTTAAGTCCGGTTAAAAACTCATCTTTAAAAAGATTAGATTGTCGTTCTTCAAAAGTAGGAAGCGTTGATTTAACACGTTATCCGAATTTGGAAGCTTTCCTTTGCGATAATACATCAATTAACAGTCTTGATGTATCTAAGAATGAAAAATTGAATACGTTATTTGCAGATAGTACCTCTATTTCCAATTTAGATGTAACAAACAATCCTAACTTAGAACAACTATCTTGTAGCAATACAGGATTAATGGAACTTGATGTCACACATAATCCGCAATTAGTCACTTTAGATATAGGAGATACAAAAGTAAAAACACTTGATATAAGTAAGAACCCTAATTTGAAACAACTATCATGTTATATGACAAATATAGCTGAATTAGATGTAACAAAAAACACAAAACTGACACGCCTTTTTTGTCATGATACAACTATTAAAAAATTAGATTTAAGCAATAATTTAGAACTTGAAATGCTACGTTGCGGTGAAATTTTTGAACAAGGGATAAGAGGTCTTGATATAAGTAAAAACACAAAAATTAAAAAATTAATTTGCGATGATTTATACTGGTTAAATGTCGGAGAGAATAAAGTTCTTGAAAATAATCATGCTTTTGTAGGCAACGGTTATATTGATATTAAAGGGAATAAAATCGACTTAAAAAAAGATGTTGAACAAGGAATAGATATTTCAAAAGTAAAAGTTACTGCAAATGGAACTTTAGATAAAGATACAGGAATTATAACGGTAGATGATGTAAAAAAACCAGTTACTTATGAGTATGATTGCGGTACTTATAAAGACGGAAACGTTGTTTTAAAAGTAGAATTATCGTTAAACTCACAAGGAGAAGATAATACAGCACCAACTATTTCTGCAAATGATGTTACATTGAATGTAGGCGATACTTTCGACCCATTGGCAAATGTAACAGCAACAGATAAAGAGGACGGAACTATCACTTTGACAAAAGATAATATTGTTGCAAATGATGTAGATACTTCTAAGGCTGGTACTTACCATGTGACTTATAAAGTAACAGATAAAAACGGAGCTTCTGCTAAAAAAACGATTACTGTAACTGTGAAACAAAATACAGGCGACCTTAACTCTGCTCCAATCATTTCAGCAAATGATGTTACATTGAATGTAGGCGATACGTTCGATCCATTGGCAAATGTGACAGCAACAGATAAAGAGGACGGAACGATTATTTTAACAAAAGATAACATTATTGCAAATGATGTAGATACTTCTAAGGCTGGCACTTATCATGTAACTTTCCGTGTAGTAGATAAAAATGGTGCAATTACTGAAAAAACAATTACAGTTACCGTAAAAGAAAAAGCAACAAATAAACCTGTAAGTCCACAACAGCCACAGAAACCGAGCAAGCCAACTACTCCAACAAAGCCTAGCGGACAAAAGAACCCTGTAAAAACAGGTGATATGACAAACGTAGGATTGTTTACTTCTATGTTTGCTGGTTCAACCGGTGTATTAGCTGTTTTATTCGGTAAAAAACGTAAAAGAAATAAGAACAATTAACAAAATGTATAATAACAATCAATAGCGACTAATGATTTTCATGTAAAAGGACACCAAACTATACGGTGTCCTTTTCAAATTCTTACGTCATATCAAGGCTCATTCAATCGTGGTAAATTCGTGGTAAAATGAGTGCTTTCCTATATTTCAAAATGCTTGAAAGTATAGTGTTTATGCGGATAATCAAAAATCAGATATAAAATTTATATAAAATAATCATAATATTTTTATAATTTTCTCGTAATATAAAAAGATCCCCCATTTATTAGAATGACTTTCATAATTCTGATAAATGGAGGATTCTTCTTTATATGTTACAGAAAAACAATTTTATGACCTTTGGAGTGTTTCCAGTCTTTTTGGATCAAGGATTGTGATTTTGCCGCGGGAGAGTTTGACGAGACCCTCGCCTTGAAAGTATCGAAGCATTCGAGTGATAACTTCCCTGTGGGAACCAAGATGATTAGCAATCGTCTCATGAGTGATTTTCAGCTCGTTTGTTCCTTCGATAGAGGTCTCTTCTAAAAGAAATGAAGCAACACGCTTATCCAAACTCTTCCACATGATTTGTTCAATCAGCCACATGACATCAGAAAAACGGGTGGCCATTAACTCATTGGTATAGTTTGCGACGGGAGCAGATTCCTTCATAATGCCCTTATAGATTTCAGCAGGGATGATCCAAAGATCAGTATCTTTTTCTGCTTCAATGGTTACTTCAAATTGAATGGAGCGTATGATACATGAGGCGGATAAAAGACACATATCCATATCGAACAGACGGTAAAGTGTAATCTCTCGTCCTTCATCTGAAAGTATGTAAGTTCGAAGCTGCCCGGATTTAACCAGTAATAATCCAGTACAATCTAGGTTTCCATTGTGAATGATTGTCCTTTTTTTTACATACTGTGTGATTAAATTGTCTGAAATTATTTTTTTCTGTGCTGTATTTAAGTCATTCCATAGTGGAAAACAATTTTCGAAGTTCATAACCGTTATCTCCTTTACGAACATAGTATACTTGCTTTTTTTAGATGCGTCAATTATATAACTGGCATATGCCATAAATAGAAATAAAAAGAAGTGTAATAAAGTAAATTATCTTTTCTGTAATATCATCACGGAAGCAAGCACTTATTTGGGGTATATTAAGTTCAAATAGGAGAAGGAGTTGAAAAATATGACATCTATAAATATAAATAAAGAAAAGTTTGGACAATTAATTCATAAGGAAAAACAGGTTTTGGTTGATTTCTGGGCACCTTGGTGTGGTTATTGCCGTAGAATTGGAGCGGCTTATGAAAAAATAAGTGAAGAATACAGCGATATTCTTATTGCTGGAAAAGTAAATATTGATGAAGAACCACAGATTGCAGAAGCTGAAAAGATTGAGATAATTCCTACGCTGGTTTTATATCGAGATGGAAAGGCAATAGATTCTATTGTTGCACCTAAATCAAAAATAATGATAGAGAATTTTATTAATGAAGCATTGGAAAAATAAAAGGAGGACTGCTGTATGAATGAAAATCATGTTTACGATATGATTATCGTGGGGGGAGGACCTGGAGGGTATACTTCAGCATTATACGCAGCTAGAGCAGGATTTGATACAATTGTTTTAGAAAAATTATCTGCAGGTGGTCAGATGTCATTGACCTGGCAGATTAATAACTATCCTGGTTTTGAAAATGGAATTGACGGATTTTCATTGGCAGAGAAAATGCAAAAACAGGCGGAAAAATTTGGCGCTAAAAGTGAATATGCTGAAGTTTTTAATATGGATTTAACAGGAAAGCTTAAGAGAGTAGAAACTAGTTCGGAAATTTATATTGGGAAAACAGTAGTGATTGCTACTGGAGCAAATCCAAGAAAACTTGGTCTCGCTAAAGAAAAAGAATTGATAGGTCATGGGGTTGCTTATTGTGCCTCCTGTGATGGTATGTTTTATAAAGATAAGATCGTGGTGGTTGTTGGTGGGGGAAATTCTGCTGTATCAGATGCTGTTCTTTTAAGTCGAATTGCTAAGAAAGTCATCATTGTTCATCGAAGAGATACATTACGTGCAACGAAAATCTACCATGACCAGCTGATGAAAACTGAAAATATAGAGTTACGATGGAACAATACAGTAAATGAACTGATTTATGGAGAACGATTGACTGGTGTGAGGTTGAAAGATACAGTTACAGGAGAAGAAAACATTATAGAATGTGACGGCCTATTTGTGAGTATAGGAAGAAAACCGACAACAGATTTTTTAGATAATCAGATAGAACTGGATAATAAAGGATATATTGTGGCAGGTGAAAACACTGAAACGAGTATTCCGGGTGTTTATGCTGTAGGAGATGTCAGAACAAAGTTACTCCGTCAGATAGTAACAGCAGTGGCAGATGGTGCTATGGCAGTACATATGGCAGAAGAGTATGTGGAGAAATAATAATCAGAATTTGAATAGTGAACTTTTTATACTGAAATATGTACGATTCCAATAATGATATGAACTTATGGGAACATATTGCGGATATTTTGTGAACTTTATTCTGATACAATGATTATGCTGATGAAAGAAGGCATAGATAACTGAATACAATAAAGAGACGAAAGCCTCAGTAGTTAAGAAAAAACTACTGGGGCTTTTTTTCGTGCCTGAATTTCTCAGCCAATAACTGCGGGCGTATCCCGGCAGGATAAAGGCGGAGCAGGCATGATCCTAAACAGAGGTCCGCCTTCTGGATTTGAAACGAGCAACAAGATTTCAAATTCAGGAGGAACGGATATGTATATTGAACACCCATATTTTTATGAAGGAAAGTATTGCGCAAAGTTATTTGACTTTAGTAATTAGAGGAAGTTAAAGGACTTCCTAAAATGAACCATGATAACTGAATATCCAATAATAACTGACGTGACATTTCATGCAGAGAGCACGAGGAAGATGTCGCTATAGGATTATAAGGACGTAAGAAACTATTTAGAGTCAATAATGCTGCGAAAAAGCACTGACCAAAGCCAGTCGGCAGGCTGGTGATGCGATGACATGTGTGAGATGCGATACACTTGCAGACCCTGAGAAGTCTGTAACTGGTAAACCTATGAACTGCTGGAGCCTGAAAACGAGAGTTTCCGGGTTGTGGTCCGGAGTATGCATCCGGGCAGGTTATTATTCCCTTCCTGCATATGCGGGAGTAATGATTCGGGGTATCGAGGATAAATAGAATCGAGCGAGCACTGTTTAATAATCAAATTGGCTATAGAGGTTATGCGGCAGAGCTTTCCTTATGGGAAAGAAACTCTGCCGTATTCCTGTGGAGCAAATATAGCGCTATGGATGCTTTACAAATAAAAATAACAGATTGGAGAGAGGACAAATGACAATCCGCAGAGGAGATATTTTATGGGCAGATCTCGGTATGTTTCCTACAACATCTGTTCAGGGTGGAGTAAGACCGGTGATCGTAGTAAGTAACAACAAAGCCAATACATACAGTTCAGTCATTACAGTAGTTCCGCTGACATCAAGAATATATAAGAAACGGTATTTGCCAACACATGTATTTATCAGTAAATATGATATGACGGGAATCCGAAAAGGAAGTTTGGCACTGGCTGAACAGGTTATGAGCATTTCCACAAAATGTATTATTGAGAAATGCGGAAGAGTAAATAAGTGGAGCCTGGATCGGGTACTGAAAGCAGTACGGATTCAGATGGGAATGGAAGGAGAAGGGCATGACTGCAGAAGAATATAGAAACTATCTGGAAACGGATTTTGATGATGTGGATCTGAAGGAATTGAAGGATATCCGAAAAATAAGGATTGACCGGAATAAGACGAAGGAAAAAAGAATAGCTCAATATCTCAGACAGGTGGGGATAATTCCAGTACGGTTTCTTCGGTTAGTGCAGAAGTAGAAGCATACGAACCACTAATCCGTCAGTATGCAAATCAATATGGCATTGGAGAGTATGTGGAACTAATCAAAGCCATTATGATGCAGGAATCAGGTGGGAGAGGACTTGACCCGATGCAGTGTTCAGAAGGGAGCTTTAATACAAAATACCCCAAACAGCCGAATGGAATCACTGATCCAGAGTATTCGATTTCTTGCGGAGTGCAGGAGATAAAAAGCTGTCTGGAACGTGCAGGGGTAAAAAATCCTCTGGATATGGAAAATATTAAACTGGCATTGCAAAGTTACAACTATGGAAATGGATATCTGGAATGGGCGAAAGCCAGAGGTGGATATACCCTTGCAAATGCAGCAGAATTTTCTGATATGATGGCACAGAGAATGGGGTGGAGCAGTTATGGGGACAAGCAGTATGTACCGCATGTGCTTCAGTATTATGCATTTGGAAGAATCCCGACAGGCATCGGTAATCAGGCAATCGTTCAGGTAGCAGCATCTCAGGAAGGAAAAGGCGGAACAACCTACTGGAGTTGGTATGGATTTGGAAACCGGGTAGAGTGGTGTGCCTGCTTTGTGTCATGGTGTGCAGACCAGAGTGGAGCTATTCCAAAATTCTCTCTTTGTTCGGACGGTGTGAAATGGTTTGAAAGTAAAGGCAGGTTCCGGGACGCCAGTTATACCCCGGTGGCAGGAGATATTATTTTCTTTGACTGGGGGAATAATGGAACGATTGACCATGTTGGAATTGTAGAGAGTGTCAGTGGTGGAACCGTCAATACCATAGAAGGTAACAGTGGAGATAAAGTGGCAAGACGGAGTTACAGTATCGGAAGCAGTAACATTTATGGATATGGTGTTCCGGCATATTAAAAGGCAGGAGAAAAAGTGTGATAGTCTAATGGTGAATCTGGAGTATACAATTCCTGAAAATAGACTTGACTTTCAAATATTACAAGTGTAAGATTTAAGAAACAAAAAAATTAGAAGAAAGGAATATCTATGAAAAGAAGACGAAAAAAGCAAAATATCCAAAAATCTTACGCTTGTAAGATTTTTGGGCTGATAGTAGCTATAACAGTAATTGCTGTTTCAGGAGGTGTTTTATTAAAAAGGACGATAACGGAATCACCAGAAGACACACTGGTGGAATATATGAATCATATTGAAAAAAAGGAATATGAAGTAATGTATACTATGATAGATTCAGATGAAAAAGTTTATCTGACAAAAGAAGAATACATACAACGAAATTCTAAGATATACGAAGGAATAGAGGTCAGTGACATTAAAATCAGTCATATAGCTGTGAAAGAGAAAAAAGCAGATACAGTTACGCTTTCGTATGAATCATCATGTAATACAATTGCTGGAGCAATACAGTTTGATAATATGGCAGAACTGAAAAAAACAAAACAGGGATATAAATTAGTATGGCAGGATAGCCTGATTTTTCCAGATTTAGAGAGTGATGATAAAATAAGTGTTACTACATCAAAAGCGGAGAGAGGAGAAATATTAGACCGAGATGGTAAAATGCTTGCAGGAAAAGGAGTAGCAACATCAGTTGGCATTATACCGGGAAAGCTGGAAGACAGGAATGTATCTATTGAAAAAATAGCGGAGTTATTAGAGATAGATGTAGAAACAATAAATAACAAACTCACAGCAAAGTGGGTAAAAGAAGATTCTTTTGTACCAATTGAAACTATTCCGAAAGTAGAAGAAATAGATTTAATGAAAATACAGCCAGAAGAAAAGACACTTGAGGAGCAGGATTGTCAGAATAAACTTTTGGAAATTCCAGGGGTTATGCTATCAGATGTGGAAGTTAGAACCTATGAGTTAGGGGAGGCAGCAGCTCATTTAATAGGTTATGTACAGTCTGTAACAGCAGAAGATTTGGAAAATCATCCAGGGGAAGGATATTCAGCAGAAAGTGTAATCGGAAGATCTGGGGTGGAAAAGTTATACGAAAAGCAATTAAAAGGAAAAGATGGTTGTGATATAAAGATTTTGGATAGTGATGGGGAAGTAAAAGAGGTTCTTGCAAGTATTTTTAAAGAAGATGGTATGGATATAAGATTAACGATAGATTCCGATTTGCAAAAATCATTATACGAGCAGTTTAAAGAAGATCCGGGGTGTTCTGTCGCAATGAATCCTTATACGGGAGAAGTATTGGCTTTGGTAAGTACCCCATCTTATGATAATAATGAATTTATACGGGGCATATCATCAGAGAAATGGACATCATTAAACGAAGATGAAAAGAAACCATTATATAATCGTTTCCGTCAAGTATGGTGTCCTGGCTCAACATTTAAACCAGTTGTGGCAGGAATTGGGTTGAAAACGGGAAGCATAGATCCAAAAGAAGATTTTGGAAATGAAGGTTTGGCATGGCAGAAAGATTCGTCTTGGGGATCTTATCAAGTGACAACACTTCATGAATATGAACCGGTTATTATGAAAAATGCAATTATCTATTCTGATAATATTTATTTTGCAAAGGCAGCTCTTAAAATTGGTAGTGAGAATTTTATGAATACTTTAAATGAAATAGGATTTAATCAGAATATGCCGTTTGAGATTGCGATGCAGGAATCAACATATTCCAATACAGATAAAATAGAAACAGAAATACAATTGGCAGATAGTGGTTATGGGCAAGGGCAGATTCTTGTAAATCCATTACATCTGGCAAGTATTTATACTTCATTTTTGAATGAAGGGAATATGATAAAACCGTATTTGAAATACAAAGAAGAAGCATCTGGTGAAACATGGATAGAAAATGCGTTTAGCAAAGAAAATGTAGAAGAAATTATGCAAGGGGTGGAAGGTGTTGTAAATGATCCGGAAGGAACCGGATATGCTGCACATCGTGACGATATTTTGCTTGCTGGAAAAACAGGGACAGCCGAGTTGAAGGCAACGAAAGAAGATACTTCTGGCAAAGAAATCGGGTGGTTTTCGGTGTTTACGGCAGATAAAAGCGTGGACAAACCAATTCTTCTTATCAGTATGGTTGAGAATGTGAAAGGAATCGGTGGAAGTGGTTATGTTGTTAAAAAGGATGCAACCGTATTGGAGGAATATTTTGAAAAATAAAAAAATTTTTACGGGGAATTATTACATATGTAAGAAAATTGCGATGATATTGATAGTTCTTATTGTTTTTACAGGATGCGGCCAAAATCGAATTACGGAAAAAGAAGAAAAGAAAGAAACCGTAGAATCTGAAATGAATGCAGAAGTAAAAAAAACAGCGCAAACTTTTCGGTCTGTTTATATGAAGGAGAAGTCGGAGTTAAATACATTAAAGGCGAAAAGAAAAATTATCAATTGTCTGGAAGAGAAAGGATATGCGGCAGTAGATTGTGATAATCAGATTGATATGGTCAATCGTGAAAAAGTAGAAGAATTTTGCAAAGCAGCGGAGAAAGAAGAACAGGCAGCAGTTGATATTGTTGTTGTATTTGATGAAGGGGAAATTATACAATATCATTTAGAGTCAATGAATGGAAAGATAAATGTTCGATTATGTCAGGTTAAATGGAAAGATAATAGTCCACAGGCTAATTATTATGATGAATATGAAGCATATGAGTGGAAATATACAGAAAAAGGATATTTGTTTCTGGAGGAATATCACCCACCGGGATTTGATGGAGCACCGGGTGAAACTGGATTCAGAGTGCAGCCATTAGATAAAACATGCCGGGAATTGAATCGAAAATATGTTATGCCGTTGGGGTATGCACTTAATAATCTGTTGATTACAAATTGGGATAACCAGAATTATACGGAACTTGATTTTTATGATCTTTATGAAAAAATGTATTATATGAAATATGGAAAGCAAGTTCCATATGAAGCAAATTATGGTGGAGTAGAATATGAAGTTCCAGAAGATGAGTTTGAAGAGGTTATAAAGACCTATTTACCATTTAGTAATACCGAGATTGAAAAGGGAACTTTTTATAACTCTAATAATAAAACTTTTAGATACAGACCGCGAGGGTTATATGATTGTGAATTCCCATATGAGCCATATCCGGAAGTTATCTCATATGAAAAATTACAAGATGGAACATTAAAACTTACGATAGAAGCAGTATGGGAAATCAGAATGGTAGATCAGGCAATCACCAGTGAATTGATGATAAAACCTATGGAAGACGGAAGTTTCCAGTATTTATCAAATAAGGTAATCAGTTCAGATCAAAATGCAAATGCAGGGTGGTATATGCCAAGGTTAACAGAAGAAGAGTGGGAAGAGAATTACAGTAATAATTAGGGGGCAATATGAAAAGAAAAAGTATTTTGTTAGTACTTTGTATAGGAATGATTCTGACTTCCTGTGAAAGTAAGATATCGTTAAACAGCACAGATGTAAAAAATGAGAAGAATCAGAAAAACACTACCATGGAAAATCCGGATAAGGGATATAATCTACCAATCGATGAAGACAAGAAAAAGGAAGTTGTGAACGATTGTGAAGAAATTATGGGCATTGTCCGAGACATTTATTCTGAATATAATGGAATACAAGAAGCAGATCAGAACACTGCTGAGCAAATGATGAATCGGATGAAAGAAATTATCAAACAAAATGGGAATCCGGTCATTGGTTCCGATCATTATTCTGTTATGGATAATTATCAGAAGATGGAACAATTTTTAAAATCTGCAGAACAAGAAGAAAAAGGAAGTGTAATTTTATATGAAGCAGATACAGATGGTGGAATTACTAGAAAAGAATATAGTTATGATGGAAAAGAAATGAGTGTGATGTCCGCAAAAATGATCTGGAGTGAGGATACAGAGCCTGTACTTACATACATATCGCTATCAAAAATAAAAGAATGGGCATATACTGAAAATGGGAATTTCTGTTATGAATTATGCGTACCTGAACCACCGGAAGTGACAGAGATTGTAGATGGAAGTTGTATTATCCGGGTAAAGCCTTTGAGTGAGGAGTGTCGGGAATATTCAAAAAAATATGTGAGTACGTTCGGCTATCAGGGAAACAATCTGTTATGTTCAAACTGGAATGCGGAGGATATGCAGGGGTTGGATTATAATGGACTTTATGAATATTTTTATCAAATGAAATATGGAGAAAAATTTACTGCAGAAAAAGAGGTTGTGGGAATTCCAGCAGAAGAGTTCGAAAATGTAATTATGACATATCTTCCTGTTACAAAAGAAGAATTGAAAGAATGGGCGGTCTACGATGAACAAAGTAATATGTTTATCTGGGAACGATTGGGATGTGGTAATTATTCACCAACACATTTTGGCTTGTCTTTACCGGAAGTAACAGAAGTCAGGAACAATGAAGATGGAACCATTGTTTTGACAATTCATGCAGTATGTGATTCTGTTGTATGTAATGATGTTGTTATTACACACGAACTTACGATGAAAATTCAGGATGATGGAACGATTCAGTATGTTGGAAACAGGATTTTAGATAATGGTATTGATAATATACCGAGGTATCAGTACCGGTTAGGTAATTTGCAGAATTGATCAGTAGAGAAGAATGAAATAAAGAGAACTGATAACGGGAAATTATGCTATCAGTTCTCTTTATTTATTTCCAAATACCAAGATTAGAAAGTACAGATTCTGTTATTTCGGTAGCCTGACTTCCAGTTGCATCAGAAGAGGATTGAATATTTGTTGCGAAGTAGTAAGTATTATTCGCTGTTTCAATGTATCCGATAAACCAACCATTGACATCTTTACCATTGACACGCCCAGTACCTGTTTTCCCGTAAAGAGAACCGGAAGAAGTAGTGGAAAGCAGCAGGGCTTTTTTTACTGCCTGGATATTTTTACTGTCAAAATGAAAATTATTTTGATAGAAATCCTGTAACAATTCCACCTGTTCTATGGGTGATATCTTCAGAGAGAAATCTGTCCAATAGAGATTTAGATTTGTTCCAGTATTCTGATTCCCATAGTTTATTGTCTGTAAAAATGTTCTTACGGCTTCAAAACCTGCCTGTGAATCAATTGCCTGAAAATACCAGTTTACGGAATTATGTATAGCCGAGGTTAAATCTTGATCGGCTTCCCATGAATTAAAAGGATATGGTTCTCCATTCCATGTGAAAGTGGAATGTTCTGGTGTAATAATTCCAGATTCCAAGCCAAGTAATGCATCATATATTTTATAAGTCGAATTCGGTGATACACGTGTGGAAGCATGCTCCATATTATAAATATTCCATTTATCAGCAGACTGATCATATAAAACAAAACTTCCAGTGTAGTCCCCAAAATTGGAAGAAAGATTTAGCTGAGTAATATTCTTTTCGGTTGTGTCAAAATGATAGCCAGTCTGATCAGAAGCATAAACAGAAAGTATGGGAATGCATCCAATGATGATAGTAGAGACGAATATGCATATAAGATATCCACGAATTTTTTGTTTAAAAGTAGGTTGGTGGAATGATGCAATATTTAAAATGCGTCCTTTTAACTGTTTTATATTTCCACTAATTCCCATAGTAAGAGGGAATGGAGACAGAGCTATTGTTTCGGCAAAGTTAATCAGTGTATTTCCATATGACTTGTATTCTGTTTCTTTCAATAATTGTAATACAGCACTGTCGCAGGCAAGTTCCCGTTCCTGTCGTATTCTTTTTAGAAAATACCAGATTAGGGGATTGAACCAGTAGAAAACATTTACTGTATTTATCAAATATCCAATTAGAATATCTTTATGCTTGTAGTGCTGCAGTTCATGAAGAAGCATATATCGAATATCAGTTGCGCTTATAGTTCCAGCGTTAAAATCTGAAATCAAGTGAATTGGAAGATAAATGCGAGGATGCAGGAAACTAGCCAAAACAGGAGATTTCAAAAATGCTGTACTATAAATCGGAATGGTATGCTTGCTGTTCACTTCGTTTAAACATTCTATATAAAGAGCGTTGAGTTCTTCATTTTGAAGAGGTAAAGCAGAACTATGTAAGGCTTTTACTTGTTTTACTGAGCGGTAGAGAAGAAAAAACATTATGAATATACCGATACTCCAGAAAAATACAAGTAATGTGTGAATAAAAGTTGGTATTTGGGTGCTGACAGAGACAGCAAAATCATTTATTTTATCCAAATTATAACCATTACCAGAAAGAAAAGTGGTTTGAATGTCACCATTGGTACTTGAACTGGCTGTCAGCAAATGGCTCCACGATATAGAAGATGGGGCAGAGTTTATCGGTAAAAAGGGAACAATTAGAACGGCAAGAAATATAATCGAAAGATTATATTGCATACGTGCGGATAATTGCCTTTGCAATAAATTTTTTAATCCCAGTAAACTACCTAAAAAAATACAAATGATGGCATTACAGAGTAAAAATCGAAAACTAAAATATATCAAAATATGCTCCTCCCATGGTTAATGATTGGAAAGAAGATTCCGTAAGCTGGCAATGTCTTCTTCAGACAATTTATCATCCTCAATGTAAGAGGCAAGCATAGAAGTGATATTACCATTATAATATCGCTTTAAAAAAGAATTACTTTCCTGCCGAATATATTCGTCTTCCTTGACTAATGGAGTATAGACAAAAACCCGGCTTTGTTTTTCATAGGTTAGTGCTTTTTTAGAAACGAGACGTTTAATCAATGTCTGAATTGTTTTAGGACTCCAACTGGAAATTTGTGTTAATTTTTCAGTAATTTCATTGGTGCTGATTGGTGCGTATTTCCAAACGATTTTCATAACTTCAAATTCAGCTTCTGAAATTTGAGGCAGATTTCTCATGTGATATTCCTCCAAATCTTACAAATGTAATAAAAATATTATATATTGAAAACGTCTGATCTGTCAATGGAATGAAAAAGTTTGACTTTAAATCTTGCAGATGTAAGATTTAAAGTGTGGCGAGAAGGATGGAGATGGAAAAATCAGTATTACGATTATTCAGAAATGGTTGAAATAGACTTAATCCTGGAGGAATATTTCAACGCAGCATGATGAAAAATAGAATAGTGGTGATAAAAAAGTACAAATGAAAATCGAACATTTGTACTTTTTTCTTGCCTTCATCTATATACTTTCAAAAAAATGTCTGATATAATAGGGACTGTTAATACTAAAATGATATGTTTTATAAGTAGCTAAAATAAGAGGATAAATAAATGAATCAAGAACATAAAATTGTTTTATATCAAGTGGAAGACACTAATATTTATGTGAATGTAATGTTTAAAGAAGATACTTTTTGGATGACACAAAAAGCAATGGCAGATTTATTTGAATGTACAACAGATAATATATCCTTGCATTTGAAAAATATTTATAAGGAAGAAGAATTAGATGAAAATCGAACTACCGAGTTTTTCTCGGTAGTTCAAAATGAGGGACAGCGTAACGTTAAAAGAAAAGTAAAATGTTATAATTTAGATGCAATTATAGCTGTTGGATATCGAGTAAATTCTAAGAAAGCTACACGCTTTCGGCAGTGGGCTACTAAAACATTAAAAGAATATATTACAAAAGGGTTTGTGTTGAATGATGATATGCTTAAAAACGGCAGACCTTTTGGAAAAGACTATTTTGATGAATTACTTGAACGCATTCGTGAAATCAGAGCCAGTGAGCGCAGAGCCTATCAGAAAATTACGGATGTATTTGAACAGTGCAGTTATGATTATGATAAAAACAGTGAGATAAATAGAATATTATTTGATAAACTTTTTAACCAAAGTTAGTAATTATGTAAATTTAGGAAGATTATTCAGGAGAAATCATATGGATCATTTTGAATTAGTATCAGAATATAAACCAACCGGCGACCAGCCACAGGCAATCAAAGAACTAGTCGAAGGTTTTAAAGAAGGCAATCAGTGTCAGACATTGCTTGGCGTCACCGGATCTGGTAAGACATTTACGATGGCGAATGTCATCCAACAATTGAATAAACCAACGCTGATCATAGCACACAATAAGACACTGGCAGCGCAGCTTTATGGGGAATTTAAAGAGTTCTTTCCAAATAACGCAGTGGAATATTTTGTCTCCTACTATGATTACTACCAGCCGGAGGCTTATGTCCCATCCTCAGACACTTACATTGCGAAGGATTCTTCTGTCAATGAAGAGATCGATAAGCTGAGATTATCTGCGACAGCAGCATTGATCGAGCGAAGGGACGTAATTGTAGTTGCCAGCGTTTCCTGCATCTATGGTCTTGGTGAACCGGAAAACTTTGAGCAGATGATGGTATCGCTCCGTCCGGGGATGGAGAAGGACAGAGATGAAGTGTTACGCCAGCTGATAGATATTCAATATGACAGAAATGATATGGATTTCAAGCGGGGAACATTCCGGGTGCGCGGAGATACAATAGAAGTTGTACCGGCAGACCGTGGCGATACAGCTATCAGAGTTGAATTTTTCGGGGATGAGATTGACCGGATTTCGGAGATAGACATGCTTACCGGAGAGATTAAAAATACGCTGAATCATATTGCAATATTTCCGGCATCCCATTACGTTGTACCGAAGGAGCGTATGGAAAAAGCAATTAAAAATATTGAGATTGAACTGGAAGAACAGGTGAAATATTTCAAAGGTGAAGATAAACTTCTGGAAGCCCAGAGAATTGCGGAGCGAACGAATTTTGATATAGAAATGATGCGAGAGACAGGTTTTTGTTCCGGAATCGAGAACTACTCCAGACATCTGGCAGGGCTTGCACCGGGGCAGCCACCCAATACTTTGATTGATTATTTCCCGGACGATTTTATTATGATGATTGACGAGTCTCATAAGACAGTTCCGCAGATTGGCGGTATGTACCACGGAGATCAGTCCAGAAAGAGAACGCTGGTGGACTATGGATTTCGGCTGCCGTCTGCGCTGGATAACCGTCCACTTAGTTTCGAAGAATTTGAAAGTAAGATTGATCAGGTACTGTTCGTGTCTGCGACACCTGGACAGTATGAGGAAGAGCATGAACTTTTACGTGCACAGCAGGTGATCCGTCCGACAGGACTTCTGGATCCTGAAATCGAGGTGCGCCCGGTTGAGGGACAGATTGATGACTTGATTGGTGAGGTGAAGAAGGAGATTGCAGGAAAACATAAGATTTTGATCACTACATTGACGAAACGAATGGCAGAAGATCTGACCGATTATATGCGGGAACTTGGTATTCGTGTCCGCTATCTGCATTCGGATATTGATACGCTGGAGCGGACAGAGATCGTGCGGGATATGCGTCTCGATGTTTTTGACGTTCTGGTCGGAATCAATCTTCTGCGAGAAGGTCTGGATATTCCGGAAATCACGCTTGTGGCGATTCTGGACGCGGATAAAGAGGGATTCCTGCGTTCAGAGACATCTCTTGTGCAGACAATCGGACGTGCAGCACGTAATGCAAAAGGTCATGTTATTATGTATGCAGATAATATGACAGATTCCATGAAGAATGCGATTGAAGAGACGAAGCGTCGCCGCAAGATCCAGATGGCATATAATGAGGAACATGGTATTACGCCAACTACGATTCAGAAGAGTGTCCGTGACCTGATCAGCATTTCTAAGAAGGTTGCTGCCACAGAACTTCAGATGGATAAAGATCCGGAATCTATGAGTGAGAAGGAGCTTTTGAAGTTGATTGCCGATGTGACAAAGCAGATGAAGAAGGCAGCAGCAGAGCTGAATTTCGAAGCAGCAGCAGAGCTGCGTGATAAGCTGATCGAGCTGAAGAAGATGCTTAAAGAGTAGTAAAGGTCATTCCACCATTGTGTAAGCATAGGAAGTTTTGAATCTTTTAAACCTGTTATCAATAAATGAACAGATATAGCATCCGGCAGGGCGCACATTGTCCGGTGGACAATGGTTTTGCGCCGACCGAAACGGAGTGTAGACTTGCAGAGGTGCGCAGTAGAAGTATGTCAAGCAATTACATGACGCGCACCTCGCAGCAAGAATTCCGAGGCATTCTTGAAATAATAAAAGGAAAGTTTAAAATATGGCAGCAAAAAATGAAAAAAGACAATTTATTAAAATACGAGGTGCAAATGAGCATAATTTGAAAAATATAGACTTGGATATTCCAAGAAATGAACTGGTAGTGCTTACCGGACTTAGCGGTTCAGGAAAGTCCTCTCTGGCGTTCGATACCATTTATGCGGAAGGACAGAGGAGATATATGGAGTCTCTGTCTTCTTATGCAAGACAGTTCCTGGGGCAGATGGAGAAACCGGATGTGGAGAGTATTGAAGGACTTTCTCCGGCAATTTCCATTGACCAGAAATCCACGAACCGCAATCCAAGATCTACAGTAGGAACAGTGACGGAGATCTATGATTATTTTCGTCTGTTATATGCGAGAATCGGAATTCCACATTGTCCGAAATGTGGACGTGAGATTAAGAAACAGACGGTAGATCAGATGGTAGATCAGATCATGGAACTGCCGGAGCGCACGAAGATCCAGCTCCTTGCGCCAGTTGTCCGTGGAAGAAAAGGACGCCATGAAAAGCTTCTGGAGAGAGCGAAGAAAAGCGGATATGTACGTGTGCGTGTGGACGGTAATCTGTATGAATTATCCGAAGAGATCGCATTAGATAAGAACATCAAGCATAATATAGAGATTATCGTGGATCGACTTGTGGTGAAGCCGGGAATTGAGAAGCGTCTGACGGATTCGATTGAAAATGTACTGCATCTGGCAGAGGGGCTGATGATTGTAGATATTATTGACGGGGAGCCGATGAATTTCAGTCAGAGCTTTTCCTGCCCGGACTGTGGAATCAGTATCGATGAGATAGAGCCGCGAAGCTTCTCTTTCAACAATCCATTTGGCGCATGCCCGGAGTGTTTCGGGCTTGGATATAAGATGGAATTTGATGAGGATCTGATGATCCCGGATAAGAGACTGAGCATCAGCGAAGGAGCGATTACCGTAATGGGATGGCAGTCTTGTACGGATAAGAAGAGTTTTACCTATGCGATTCTTGACGCGCTCAGTAAAGAATATGATTTTTCTCTGGACACACCATTTCAGGACTATCCACAGGAAATCCATGATGTGATTATCCACGGAACGAATGGACGTGAGGTGAAAGTTCATTATAAAGGCCAGCGCGGAGAAGGTGTCTATGATGTTGCATTTGAAGGACTGATCCGTAATGTAGAACGCAGATACCGGGAGACTTCATCTGAGACAATGAAGGCAGAATATGAAGAGTTTATGAGAATCACTCCGTGTAGAAAATGTGGCGGCCAGCGACTGAAGGCGGAAGCGCTTGCAGTGACGGTCGGTGGTAAAAATATCGCAGAAGTGACAGAGATGTCCATTGAAAACCTGCAAACATTTATGGGCAGTCTGGAGCTTACGCAGCAGCAGAAGATGATCGGAGGACAGATTTTAAAAGAGATCCAGGCAAGAATTAAGTTTTTGATGGATGTAGGTCTGGATTACCTGACTCTCGCCCGTGCTACCGGAACATTATCCGGAGGAGAAGCGCAGAGAATCCGTCTTGCGACACAGATTGGTTCCGGTCTGGTGGGAGTGGCTTATATTCTGGACGAGCCGAGTATCGGCCTGCACCAGAGGGATAATGACAAACTGCTCGGAACACTGAAGCATCTGCGTGATCTCGGGAATTCTGTCATTGTCGTGGAACATGATGAGGATACGATGCGTGCGGCAGACTATATTGTGGACATTGGACCTGGTGCCGGTGAGCATGGAGGAGAAGTAATTGCATGTGGAACCGCAGAGCAGATCATGAAGAATAAAAAATCCATCACAGGGGCTTACCTTAGTGGAAGAATGCAGATTCCGGTACCGGAGCACCGCGCGGATCCGTCAGGCTGGATTAAGATTAGAGGAGCAAGAGAGAATAACTTAAAAAATGTGGATGTAGAGATCCCGCTTGGTGTGATGACCTGTGTGACAGGTGTGTCTGGATCTGGAAAGAGTTCGCTTGTAAATGAAATCCTGTACAAACGTCTTGCAAGAGATCTGAACAGAGCAAGAGTGATTCCGGGAAAACATAATGCCATTGATGGCCTGGAGCAGCTGGATAAAGTGATTGCCATTGACCAGTCACCGATTGGAAGAACACCGAGATCAAACCCGGCAACCTATACGGGAGTATTCGATCTGATCCGTGACCTTTTTGCATCTACAGCAGACGCAAAAGCACGTGGTTACAAAAAAGGAAGATTCAGTTTCAATGTGAAAGGCGGACGTTGTGAAGCCTGTGCCGGAGACGGAATCCTGAAAATCGAGATGCATTTCCTGCCGGATGTTTATGTACCTTGCGAGGTTTGCCACGGAAAGAGGTATAACCGGGAGACACTGGAGGTAAAATACAAAGGAAAGAGTATTTATGATGTACTCAATATGACCGTGGAAGAGGCATTGCATTTCTTTGAAAATGTACCAAGTATCCGAAGAAAGATGGAGACGCTTTATGATGTGGGACTTTCCTATATCCGTCTCGGTCAGCCTTCCACACAGCTTTCCGGAGGAGAGGCGCAGCGGATCAAGCTGGCGACAGAACTGAGCCGGAGAAGTACGGGAAAGACCATCTATATATTAGATGAACCTACGACAGGATTACATTTTGCAGATGTGCATAAACTGACAGAGATTCTGCATAGATTATCAGCGGACGGCAATACAGTCGTAGTCATTGAGCATAATCTGGATGTGATCAAGACAGCAGATTATATTATTGATATGGGACCGGAAGGCGGTGACAAAGGCGGAACTGTTATTGCAAAGGGAACGCCGGAAGAAGTGGCTGAAAGTCCGGTATCATACACCGGAAAATATATCAAGCCGATGCTTGAAAAATAAGTATCTTCACAAATATTTAAGGAAAAAAGGGTTGCACTTCCTGAGAAAACGAAAGATAATGATATGGATAAAAGGGATAGCAGAAAGAAAGAGGTTATATCATGGCAGTAGATATTGGAATAGATCTGGGAACAGCCAGTATTCTTGTATATGTGAAGGGAAAGGGAGTCATACTCAAAGAACCTTCTGTCGTTGCATTTGACAGAGACAGCAATGAAGTGAAGGCAATCGGCGAGGAGGCACGTCTGATGCTGGGAAGAACGCCAGGCAATATTATCGCAGTGCGTCCTTTGCGTCAGGGAGTTATTTCCGATTATACTGTGACAGAGAAGATGATCAAGTATTTTGTTCAGAAAGCACTGGGAAGAAGAACATTTCAGAAACCACGTATCAGTATCTGTGTGCCAAGTGGTGTGACGGAAGTTGAGAGAAATGCGGTACAGCAGGCGACATTTGCGGCAGGAGCCAGAGATGTCTATCTGATCGAGGAACCTGTGGCAGCAGCAATCGGGGCAGGCATCGACATTTCCAAAGCATGTGGTAATCTGATCGTAGATATCGGGGGAGGTACGACTGATGTGGCCGTGATCTCTCTTGGAGGTACGGTAGTCAGTACCTCACTGAAAGTTGCCGGAGACGATTTTGACGAGGCAATTGTACGTTATATGAAGAAAAAACACAATCTGCTGATCGGAGACCGGACCGCAGAAGACATCAAGATTAAGATTGGAACGACGTATCCTCTGATTGAAAATGAAGCGATGGAGGTCAGTGGACGGAATCTGGTTACAGGACTGCCAAAGACAGTTACGGTGACTTCGGCAGAGACAGAACGGGCACTTCAGGGAACATCCAACCAGATTATTGAAGCAATTATCAGCGTTCTGGAGCGTACGCCGCCAGAGCTTTCCGCAGATATTCTGGAACGCGGGATCATGCTGACCGGAGGCGGAGCAAAGCTTCGCGGGCTGGAAGAGATGATCGAGGAGAGAACCGGAATCAATACAATGACTGCAGAGGAGCCTACGCAGGTCGTAGCAATCGGAACCGGAGAATATGTGGAACTTATGAGCGCAAGACGGGAACTGTAAAGAATGCCGAGGCATTCTTGAACTGTCGGGCAGATTTGGGACAATAGATGGAAGAGATTAAGGGATATGTAGAGCACATTGTATACCGGAATGAAGACAACGGGTATACAGTATTTAATTTGAATAATGATGACGGAGACCTGACCTGTGTAGGAAAGTTTCACTACATTGAAGAGGGAGAACTGTTGGAACTGACGGGAGAGTACATTGTACACAAAGTGTATGGAACCCAGCTTCAGGTAGAGACTTCGAAGGTATGTCAGCCGGAAGATAAGGTGTCGATTGAACGTTATCTTGGTTCCGGAGCCATCAAAGGTGTCGGACCGTCGCTGGCAGGACGGATCGTGAAGAAGTTCGGTGGTGATACATTCCGCATTATTGAAGAAGAACCGGAGCGTCTTGCCGAGGTAAAAGGGATCAGCGAGCGGAAAGCCAGAGAGATCGCCATTCAGGTAGAAGAAAAAAAGGATATGAGGGAAGCCATGATCTATCTGCAAAAATATGGCATTTCTACGACACTGGCGGCAAGGATTTATCAGCATTATGGTCAGAGCGTTTATCGCGTAATAGAAGAAAATCCATATCAGATGGCAGATCATGTGCCGGGAGTTGGCTTTAAGACGGCCGATGAGATTGCGTCGAAGGTCGGGATACACACAGATTCCGATTACCGGATCCGAAGTGGTATTTTCTATACATTGATTCAGAGTGTCAGTGAAGGACATGTCTATCTTCTCCAGGAGGTTCTGCTATATCGTGCCAGTCAGCTTCTTGATGTAGAGGTTCAGCACATTGAAAAGTATGTGATGGATCTTGCCATGGAGAAAAAAGTTGTTCTGAAAGAGTCTGATGAAGGACTTCGTGTTTATTCCGCCCATTATTATTATATGGAACTCACGGTTGCAAAGATGTTGCATGATCTGAATGTAGATTTTGATGTGACACCGTCTGTTTTGGAGCATCGCATCCATATGATAGAAGAACAGGCAGAACTGGCACTGGATGACAGACAAAGAGAAGCTGTAATGGAAGCAGTGCGGCACGGAATTCTGATCGTGACTGGAGGACCGGGAACCGGAAAAACGACGACGATCAATGCAATGATCCATTTCTTTGAGGAAGAAGGAGCAGATATCCTTCTTGCAGCACCGACCGGACGTGCGGCGAAGCGCATGACAGAGGCAACCGGCTGTGAGGCTCAGACCATTCATCGCCTGTTGGAAGTCAGTGGCAATCCGGAAGATGATGATAAGAGAGATAAGGTCGGATTTGGAAATGGATTTGGAAGAAATGCAGAGAATCCGCTGGAGTCAGATGTGATTATCATTGATGAAATGTCCATGGTAGATCTGCCACTTATGAAGGCACTCCTTGACGCGATTATGCCGGGGACCAGACTGATCATGGTCGGAGACGGAAATCAGCTGCCAAGTGTAGGCCCTGGAAGAGTGCTTAAAGACATGATCGCATCGGATTGTTTCCCAGTTGTAAAACTGGAGAAAATCTTCCGGCAGGCAAAAGAGAGTGATATTATCGTAAATGCACATAAAATTAACCGTGGAGAACCAGTCATATTGGACAATAAAAGTATGGACTTTTTCTTTTTAAAACGGTCTGATCCAAATGTGATCATCAGTGTTGTAATTACGTTGATCCAGAAAAAACTTCCAAAGTTCGTAGATGCCTCACCTTATGACATTCAGGTGCTGACACCGATGCGAAAAGGAAATCTGGGCGTGGAGAGGCTGAATAAAATCCTTCAGCAGTATCTGAATCCGCCATCACCCCAAAAGCAGGAAAAAGAAGTGGGAGACCGCCTGCTGCGTGAAGGTGACAAGGTGATGCAGATTAAGAACAATTACCAGTTAGAGTGGGAAGTCTGCACGAAATACGGAATGACCATTGACAAAGGACTGGGCGTATTTAACGGCGACATAGGAATCATCAAGAACATCAACGCTTACGAGGAGACGGTTACGGTTGAGTATGACGAACAGCGCCAGGTGAAGTATCCGTATGCGATTCTTGATGAGTTGGAGCTTGCTTATGCGATCACGATACATAAAGCTCAGGGAAGTGAGTATCCGGCGGTTGTGATCCCGCTTCTTCAAGGACCAAGACAGCTTTACAACCGGAATCTGATCTATACAGCAGTGACAAGAGCAAGAAAATGTGTCACACTTGTGGGCAGTGATTCAGTATTTCAGGAAATGATCCAGAATACCAGCGAGCAGCGGCGAAATACAAGTCTGGCGGAGCGAATCCGAGAACTTGTATAGTGATCATAGAAAAATATAATAAAAAAAAGAATGTAAAATATAATAAAAAGTACGAAAAAAGCAGAGAAAGACAAGGAGAAACATGGTCAGAAAAGGTGTTGGATATTTTCTGGCCTTCTATCTGCCCTTTTTGTGGAAAGGTAAATCGTGGGGGAGTATGCCCTTTGTGCAGGAAAGCTGTGGAAAAATTAGAGATTCATGAACCGCGATGCCTGAAATGTGGGAAACCAATCCGCTGTGAAGAGAGGGAATTTTGCCATGACTGCTATAACACAGAACACATTTATGAAAGAGGGTTGTCGGTGTGGCTTCATAAACCTCCGGTGAACCAGGCAATTTACCAGTTAAAATATCATAATCAGAGATATGTTGCGAAGTATTTTGCACAGGAAATCTGTATAAAATATGCAGAAGAGATCCGAAGATGGAGACCGCAGGCAATTGTCCCGGTGCCTCTGCACAGAAAAAGGCGCAGGAAGCGTGGTTACAACCAGGCGGAGCTTCTGGCAGAAGAGATAGGGAAAATACTTGGGATTCCGGTCGTTGCGAATCTGGTAAAACGGGTTCATTACACTGGTTATCAGAAAAAGCTGGATCCCATAGGGAGAAAAAAGAATCTGGAACATGCATTTGCTCCGGGAGGAGATCCGGACAGACTTCCGATAGATTTTCGACGTGTCATTATTATCGATGATATTTACACAACAGGGAATACCGTGGATCAAGTGGCAAAAGTATTGAAAACTATGGGGTTCCAAAAAGTTTACTTTTTGACTATAAGTATTGGACAAGGGTACTGAGATTTGCTATACTGAAAATGATGTTTCATCGATAAAAAAGGATTTTGAGGTGCATATATGTTAGATGAGCGAAAAGTCAAGCTAATGACTCAGCTTGCTCTGTATGATCAGACGCAGGGAAAAGAGGATTTTAAAATCAGTGAATACTATCGAAAAGATTATGCCGGAGTGCATATTTTATATACGGTTCTGTGGGTGACAATAGGCTATATAGCAGCCTGGGCAATTGCGATGATCGCAGGACTTGATACTCTGATGGAGAAGATGTCAACAGCATTACTGATTACGTTGGTTCTCGCGGCAGTTGTCGGATATGTGGTAGTTCTTGTGTCTTATATTGGAATTGCAAGCCACCTGTATAATAAAAAGCATCAGGAAGCGAGACAGCGGGTAAAGAGATATAATCACATTCTGACGAGATTGTTGAAGATGTATGAAAAGGAGACAAAGTAATGGACAGTTTATATGTAATACGGGAGAGAATGCAGGATTTGTATTCCAGATACTCAATTGTGGCGGATAAAGCAATACAATTTGTTCTGGCGGTCATGACATTTTACATGATCAACAATAATGTAGGATTTATGAAGACACTGGCATCGCCGGTGGTGGCATTGGCACTTGCAATTATTGCAACTTTCTTTCCACCGATCATTACAGTGATTCTGGCAACAGCACTGATCCTTGTACATATGTATTCAGTATCCATCGCAGCACTTGTTGTAACAGCATTGATTTTCCTGATTATGTATATTTTTTATCTTCGTTTTACACCGAAGATGGCAATCGTTGTACTTTTGACACCACTGGCATTTGCACTTAAGATTCCGGTTGTTGTTCCAATCTCATGTGCGCTTTTACTGTCACCGATTTCCATGGTGGCAGTGGGATGTGGAACGGTTGTATATTATATGATGGCTTATATGAAAAAAGCAGCCTCCGGTATGCAGGGCGGTTCTGTGAAAGGTATGATGGGACAGATTGGGAAATATGCAAAACAGGTCTTCCAGAATAAAGAACTGTGGATTGTCCTTGTTGCATTTATTATCTGTATATTGGTTGTTTATACGCTTCGCAGACAGGCAATCGCACATGCATGGACTATTGCGGTTATAACGGGAGCTGTTGTGAATATTGTAGTAGTGGCAATCGGAGATGTCGCTATGGGAGTCCATGCATCTTATGGTTCACTGATTTTTGGAAGTATCGGAGCAGCGGTTATCGGAGTGATTCTGGAACTGTTCTTTTTCTCCGTAGATTATTCAAGAAGTGAGAATCTTCAGTACGAAGATGATGAATACTATTACTATGTAAAAGCAGTTCCGAAGATTGTAGTATCTACACCGGAGAAGACGGTGAAGCGGATCAATGAACGACAGGAAACAGAGATCATGGATACTGCGGAAGTTAGAAAAAAAGCAAAAAAACAGGCACAGGAAAAGGCACGTCAAAGCGAGCAGGGACAAAAAAAGAAAAAACGTCCGGCATCAAAAAGACGTAATGTTATGGACGCTGATGTGGATCAGGAGCTTTTAAGAAGAAGTTTTGAAAATGATCCTGATATGAGATAAAAAAGAATTTTAAATGGGAAGATAAATAATTATAGCAAAAGGGGGTGACCGGGTGAAACAGTATATTATGCATGTATTAGGAGCCGTCAGTCAGGAACTGTATTTTCCAGATGCGCATCTGACAGATATTATTGAAATCCTGATTTTGACATATCTGATCTATCATATTGCAATGTGGCTGATCAATACAAAAGCATGGATGCTGATGCGAGGAATTGTTGTACTTGGTATCTTTGTATTGCTTGCAGCAGTTTTTAAGATGCATACAATTTTATTTCTGGCAAGGAATTCGGTAACGGTACTGGCTACGGCGGCAGTTGTAGTATTTCAGCCGGAACTTCGAAGGGCTCTGGAAAAGCTTGGGGAGAAGCAGTTCCTGAGTTCGATCGTACCATTTGAGACGAACAAAGAAAGCAGCAGGTTCAGTGAAGATACCATGGACAGTATTATTGATGCAGCTTACAATATGGGCCGCGTGAAGACAGGAGCACTGATCGTGGTGGAACAGGCAATACATCTGACGGAGTATGAAAGTACAGGGATTAAGATGGACTGTCTCGTATCCATGCAGGTACTGATGAATATATTCGAGCACAACACACCACTTCACGATGGCGCTATCATTATCCGTGGTGACAGAATTGTATCTGCGACATGTTATCTGCCATTGTCTGATAACATGGGGCTTAGCAAGGAGCTTGGAACAAGGCACAGAGCAGCGGTAGGCATGAGTGAGGTCAGTGATGCTCTGATCATTGTTGTGTCTGAGGAGAACGGCAAGGTATCTGTAGCACAGGGAGGTGTGCTTGACCGGGCAGTAACGAGGGAAGAACTTCGCGAGAAGCTGACTTATATACAGAACAGAAAGCCGGAGAATAAGAATTTCCTGCAACATATATGGAAAGGAAGGAATAAAGATGAAAAAAGGACTGATGAATAATTGGGGCCTTAAGATATTATCCTTCCTCCTGGCAGTGATGCTGTGGCTGATTGTGGTAAATATCGATGACCCGGTAACAACCCAGACATTTAATAATATACCGGTATCGGTAACGAATGCAGAGGTGCTTGCGGCGACCAATCAGACTTATCAGATTGAGGATGGCACGCAGAATGTCTCTGTGACAGTACGGGCGAAGAGATCTGTACTTAATAAGATAAAAGCAGATAATATAAAAGCGACTGCAGACATGAAAGAGCTGACGCTTCAGACACAGATTCCAATCAGCGTTGAGATTACAGGAGTCAACTATGAAAGTGTAGAAGTATCTCCACGTAATCTTCAGGTAAAACTGGAAGATGAAGAGACGAAGAAATTCCCGATTGTTCCAAAGACGACAGGAACCGTCCGAGATGGCTATACACTTGGAGAGATTCAGGCAGTGCCGGAGATGGTATCTATCCGGGGACCGAAGTCTGTCATTGATTCCATCAGTAAAGTCGAGGCATCTGTCAGTGTATCCGGATTATCTGAAGATGTTGTGACAAAATCAGAGCTTGTATTATACGATAGTGATAACAATGTGATCGACCAGTCACTTCTTGCCAATAACCTTGGTACGGAAGGTGTATCTGTCAGTGTACAGGTGCTTGAGACGAAGAGCGTTAAGGTTGAATTTGATACTTCACAGATTACAGCAGCAGACGGATATTCTGTCAGCGATATCAAGTATGAGCCGGATCATGTAAATGTGACCGGCAGAGCGGAAGAACTGAAAAAGTTGAAGAAGATCTCAGTTCCGGCATCGGCACTCAATATGTCCGGACTGACTTCTAAGACAGAGAAAGTTGTGGACATCACAGATTATCTTCCGGAAGATATTTCACTGACAGATGAAAATGCCGGATCTGTAGTTGTGACTGTAGGAATTGACAAAGATGGAACAAAATCTTATGATATTTCTATGGGAGCCATCAAGGTAAATAACCTGGCAAATGGATTATCACTAAGTTATGAATCAGCAGATGTACTGGAGATTCAGATCCGCGGGCCGGGAGATATACTGGATCAATATAAGATCAGTGATAATGTAAGCATTGATCTTAAGAACTACCAGACGGCTGGAACTTATACAGTCCCGGTAACGGTAGGCGTTCCGGATGGCTGTGTGCTTGAGAGCACGGTATCTGTAAATGTTATATTGGAAGAGAAATAAGGAGCAGAGCTATGGTAAGTCAGAAAGTAAAAATCACAAATCCAACAGGACTGCATCTGCGTCCGGCTGGAATTTTCAGCAATATTGCAAACAAATTTGAGTGCCGGATCACATTTGAGTATGAGAATTCTATTGCCAACGCCAAGAGTGTACTAAGTATCCTTGGTGCCGGAATCAAATCAGGAGATGAGATTCTGCTGATCTGTGAAGGGGAAGAAGAAGAAAAAGCATTAAAAGCAATGATAGAAGCTATAGAAAGCGGGTTAGGGGAGTAATAAATTGATTCGAAATATTTTATGCTATGCAGAGGAGTCTGCCCGGAGATTTCCGGGTAAGACTGCCTTTGCAGATGAAGAGACAGCGTGCACATACGACGAACTGATCAAAAGTGCCAGAGCAGTAGGAACAAGACTGGGAAGGGAAGTAACTCCTGGAAAACCGGTTCCTGTACTTATGGAGAAAGGCGTAAAAGCTATTTATGCATTTATGGGAATCGTATCCGCAGGCTGTTTTTATATTCTGTTGGATCCGAAACTTCCGACAGAACGTCTGAGATCAGTGTTGGATACATTACAGGCAGAAGTCCTGTTGACGGATCCGGCTTATGATAAACCAAGAGAGCGTCTGGAATTTGACGGCAAAGTCATTATGATGGAAGAGGCACTTCAGACACAGGAAGATGCGGAGTATCTTGATAATGTAAGAAAACAGAGCCGGGATGTGGATCCGCTCTACGCAATCTTCACTTCCGGTTCCACTGGTGTGCCAAAAGGTGTAGTTGTAAGCCACAGATCGGTTATTGATTTTATAGAAGAATTTACGAGATTATTCAATATTACAGAACATGATGTTATTGGAAATCAGGCACCATTCGATTTTGATGTGTCGGTAAAAGATATCTACTCTACTTTAAAATGTGGAGCAACTATGCAGATTATTCCAAAGAAGTTTTTCTCATTTCCGACAAAACTTCTGGATTATCTGGTCGAGCGGGAAGTAACGACTCTGATATGGGCAGTTTCTGCACTATGCATCATATCAACATTAAAAGGATTTGATTATAAAGTGCCGCAGAAGATCCGTAAAGTCATATTCAGTGGAGAAGTAATGCCGGTGAAGCATCTGAATATCTGGAAGAAATATCTGCCGGAAGCTATGTATGTGAATGTTTACGGTCCGACTGAAATTACATGTAACTGTACGTATCATATTATTGACCGTGAGTATGAACCAGGAGAAAATCTTCCGATTGGAAAACCATTTCCAAATGAAAAGGTATTTCTCTTGGATGAAGAAGACCGGGAAGTGACAAAACCTGGAGAAAAAGGAGAAATCTGCGTATCCGGTACTGCTTTGTCACTTGGATATTACAATAACCCGGAACAGACGGCAAAAGCATTTGTGCAAAGTCCATTGAATCAATCTTATCTGGAGCCAATCTACCGGACAGGAGATCTGGCATATTACGGCGAAGATGGGAATCTGTACTTCGCATCACGAAAAGATTTCCAGATCAAGCATATGGGACATCGCATTGAACTTGGAGAGATTGAGACTGCACTGGAGACAGTGGAAGGACTAGGTCGGAGCCTTTGCATGTATGATGAGGCAAAGGGAAAAATTCTTGCATTCTATGAAGGAGACCTGGAAAAGAAACAAATCGTCCGAGCAATCGGGACAAGACTTCCGGGATTCATGATTCCGAATGTATTTGTGAAAGTAGAAGAATTTCCACTTACGAAAAATGGAAAAATCGACCGTAAGAAACTGGAGGAAGCTTATGAATCAGGAAATCTTACAAACTTATCTTAGACAGGAAGAGACTCCTGCGTATATCTTTGATCTGGATATGCTAAAATCCAGAGTTCAGATGATGAAAACGATACTGGGCGAACGGGCAGAAATCTGTTTTGCAATGAAAGCCAATCCATTTCTGATCGGACCGTTAAAGGATACGGCAGACAAATTTGAGGTATGTTCCCCGGGAGAATTTCACATTTGTGAGACAGTCGGAATTCCAATGGAGAGAATTGTACTGTCCGGTGTGAATAAGGAAAAATGCGACATTACCCATGCGATGCATACTTACGGGAATGCAGGCGTGTATACAATCGAATCCAGGAAGCATCTGGAACTTTTGGAAATGTGTGCAAAAGAAGAAAACATTACGATTCATACACTGATCCGTGTGACAAGTGGAAACCAGTTCGGCATAGACGAAGAAGAAGTTTTTAATATTGTTTCTAAAAAGGACTACTACACGCATGTGCGAATTGAAGGGATTCAGTGCTATTCCGGTACTCAGAAAAAGAAGTTCTCTAAGATTGAAAAAGAGCTGCACTGGCTGGATGACATACTTACCCGTCTGAAAGAAACATGCAATTTTGATGCTGAAGTTCTGGAATATGGACCGGGATTTTATATCCCTTATTTTGAAAATGAAGATGAGGTAGATGATGAGTCATTGCTGCAGCAATTTGCAGATACACTTGCAACATTAAAATTCCAGGGGAAAATCACTTTGGAAATGGGACGCTATATTGCAGCATACTGTGGTTATTACGTGACTCGCATTGTAGATCAGAAAATCAATCATGGACAGAATTACTGTATCGTAGATGGAGGACTGAATCATCTGAATTACTACGGACAGGCAATGGCTATGAAGATGCCGCATCATAAACACATTCCGGATGCTCCATCGGAGGCATCGGACGAACAATCAGAAGAACAATCAGAAGTTCTTTGGAACATCTGTGGCTCTCTATGTACGGTCAATGATGTACTGGTGAAACAGATGCCGCTGAAACAAGCAAAGATTGGCGATGCTCTTGTATTTGAACGGGTGGGTGCTTATTCTGTAACAGAAGGAATCTATCTCTTCCTGAGCCGGCGCATGCCAAGGATTCTGTTCTGGTCTGAAAAAGACGGATTTACAGAGGCCAGAAAAGCAACAGAAAGTTACCCGATCAACACGGAATGTACAGAAAAAATGAAAAATTAGAAAAGGAGATAATAACTATGGAAAAATTAATTGAGATTTTAGAGGACATTCAGCCGGATGCTGACTATGAGACATGTACAACATTGATTGATGATGGAATCCTGGATTCTTTTGCAATCCTGTCTATCGTAGGAGAATTGGAAGACGAGTTCGATGTATCAGTAACACCTGCTGACATTATTCCGGAAAACTTTAACTCAGCACAGGCACTTTGGGCTATGGTACAGAGACTGCAGGCTGAATAAGAGAACAAACGGGGACACGAGAATGACAAAAAGTACCATGTTGACACGAGAAAATGCCTGACATGGTACTTTTATGTTTTGCGATAACATTTTTTTATCGCAGATAGTCCGGCCAGTCTTTGGCCGGATGATACATCAGAAAAGTGGAAAGGCTGGCTAAAAAGTCTCCGACAGATGGTCTTGCGGTCATACGATATCCAACAACAATCTGGAATAAAAATTGGTTCTTCTCCCAGATGACTGCAATCATTGTACGGATATTCCGTTCAACGCAAGGAAGCGCAATTTCGCAGGATTCGGCAACTTTTGGGTAAAGTCTGGTGGTAAGAGATGTCAACAGCTGTTGGTCCGCCAGAACATATTGAAGAGCTGTTACGGCTGGCGTAAAGCCGGCATAGACCGGAGAAGCACCAAGAGTCCGAAGCAGCTGTTCAATATCCTGTGCTGAGACATCAGAACCAGATAAAGGAACCAAAAAAACCCCTCCTTTTCAACAAATCTCACCTTATTATAACAAAAACGAATAGGTATGCAACATTTAAACTAGAAAAAGAATAGTTCCGTATTATGAGACAAAATGTTATAATTGAAACAGTGCCAGAGGATTTGGTTCATAAATTGACGAAAGAGAAAACAGGTGACAGCATGCAAGTAGGATTGAACATTAAGATTAAAAGAATCGGAAGAGGGTATACACAGGAAGAGATTGCAGATGCCATCGGTGTCGCCCGTTCTACATACACAAGATACGAGTCAGACAAGAGACTGCCGGACATATACAAATTATGTGCACTGGCAGATTATTTTGATGTATCATTGGACGACCTGGTGGGAAGAGACTGGAAACCGAAAAAAGATCACAAAGGGCGGAACATTGCGATCAAACCACAGCCGAAATGTATATAAGGTAAGAGGTGGAAACAGAATAAAGGCAGAGAAAAAGACACTTTCGGAGGAAGGTGTCTTTTTACAGTTGCATTAAAAGAAAAGATTGTATATAATACATATATAAGAACGGAAATGCGGATAATGAAAGGTGGAAAATATGGCTGAAGTAAAAAATTTTGTGTATTGTTTGGATGCGGATAATTACGAAGGAAAAACCAATATTACAGGTGTGCTTAGAGCTTTAACACCAGAATATATTCCTGGATTGTATTCTTTTTCTATTAGTTTTTCAATATTAGGGTTGGAAGAGGGAGAGTATAAGTTCGGATTTGCGTTTAAAGATCCACAGGGACAAAGTATTTCGTCTATTGAAAATGTTTTGATGAACTGCGAATGGAGTCAGGAAAAAAATCTGCCAGAAAAATATAAAGGTGTAGATATTATATTACGTTTACAGAATATGGATTTAAAAGTACAGGGAGTATATAATACCGAAGTTTGGATTGATGATGAAAAATTGGGTGAATTTCCAATATTTGCAAAAGGGAAAAATGAAAAATGATTAAAATGATAAAAAATGTAGAAAAAGCAAATGAATTTAGGGATAACAAATATATTTTTAATATAAAGAACGACTGTGAACAAAGAAAAAAAGAATCGGGAAGTGTGTTGAAACTTCAGATGGAAAAAGATAAGTGGGAATTTGTTTGCTCGCATAAATCTCAGAAGAAAAACAATGCTGTGATGCTTTTTTATAATAAAGCAAACAACATAATGGTTACGAATCCGACAGTTATAAAAAGTATGAAACGCTTAGAAGATATAGCGAGATTGGGAAATGACTGGAATGGTTATGGGGCAACAAAATTTACAGCTGCTTTAATTTTGAAATGTGAGAAAATTATTGAAAAATTATCATACCAGCCTGAAATATATCCTACTGGAAGAAAAAGTATTCAATTTCAATATGAACTGAATGATAAAAGCTATTTAGAATTTGAAATATATGAAGATAAAATCATGTGTTTAATGGTTCCTAAAAGAGTATATTCTAAAGCGGTGGAAATGCAATTGACAGATTCACAAGAGAAACGAATTGGGGAGATTGTAGATGAATTTTACAGGGGAGAAAGTACAAAAGACGGAACAATTATATAGAGTTGTAAAGCGCTCTCAACCAGACGCATTAAATGCAGAAGGAAAACCTACGTCGGCTTTATTTAAGCAAGACGATGGAGTATCGGTCGATCGAGATGGCGGACGTTTGGAGACTATAATAATTGATAGATTTAAGAAGAGTTTTAATGCTAGATATAAAGGATTAACAAAGGTAGCTGCCAAAGTATGTTTGGAAAATGATATGGCGGTTATACCTGCACCAACAGAAAATCCATATCATGCAGAAATATTTGAAAATGTAGATAAAGAGCCCTTGAGTCAATTAAAGGCTTTGATTTTAGCAGACAATGCTGAAGTAATAGATTATGAACCAAAAGTGAAATGGGTAGGAAAATAACACAATGATATCCAGTGATTGTAAAAAGACATTCACTGGATATGTTTTATTGCGGGAAAATACGGTGTGTGGTATAATCATGGAAGTTTAACAGGTGTTTGTGGAGTAGAAAGAATTTTATATGGAAAAGAATACAAAGGATAAAAAATGGTTAAAAATCACAGGTGCGGTGTGTTCATTTATTGTCATAACAGTAGCTGTTTTAATATGCTTCAGCATAAAATGGATGTTTGATACGTGGACGAATCTTTCGATGGAAGAGCTGGTCTATCATCTGACAGCACCGTTAGAAGGAACGAATGAAGAAATGATCTGGCAGTATGTCAGAGTCTGTGTGGTACCAACCATTTTGATTATGGCTGGGATTAGTGCACTGGTAGTTTTTGGACGTAAGAAAGAAAAACCATACTGGAGAGTCATTGCCGGAGCAGTTGTTATCTCAGTTTTAGCACAGACTTGTTCTGTATATGGAGCGTGGAAAAAACTGGACATAGGCGGCTATATGGCAAATCAGGGAGAAGTATCTACATTTATCGATGATAATTATGTGGATCCAAGAAGTGTGGAGATTACTTTCCCGGAGCAGAAGAGAAATTTGATTTACATTTTCCTTGAATCTATGGAAACAACTTACGCGGATACAGAGAATGGCGGAGCATTTGAGAAAAATGTAATTCCGGAGCTCACAACTCTGGCTCAGGAAAATGAGGATTTTTCCGGAAAAGATGACACGACACTGAATGGTGGATATTCTATGCCGGGAACAACCTGGACTATGGGAGCGATGTTCGGTCAGACTTCTGGTTTGCCACTTAATATTTCGATTGATGGAAATGATATGGACACGCAGGATGATTTCTTCCCGGAGATTATTACAATCGGTGATATCCTGGAAAGCGCAGGATATTCCCAAACATTGATATTAGGCTCTGATGCAACATTTGGTGGAAGAAGAACCTATTTCACTCAGCATGGGAATTATAATATCAAGGATTATAATTATGCAATCGAACAGGGATGGATTCCGGAAGATTACAAAGTATGGTGGGGATATGAGGATCAGAAGTTATTTGATTATGCGAAAGAAGAACTTCAGAATCTCGCTGCAGGCAGCGAACCATTCAATCTGACGCTTCTTACAGTAGATACACATTTTGAAGATGGATATCCGTGTGAGATATGTCCAACTACATATAGGGATAATCAATATGCAAATGTTATGGCATGTTCCAGCAAGCAGGTGGATGAATTCGTAAAATGGATCCAACAGCAGGATTTTTATGAGGATACTACGATTGTAATTTCAGGAGATCACCCGACTATGGACAGTGACTTCTGCGAAGATGTAGATGAGGATTATACAAGAAAAGTGTACACCACATACATCAATGCAGAAGAGGATGCATTATCGTCACGAAGAGTATATACAACATTTGACAATTTTCCTACAACATTAGGAGCGCTTGGCGTTCAGATTGAAGGAGACAGACTGGGACTTGGAACGAATCTTTTTTCCTCTACACAGACACTGGTAGAACGCTATGGAATTGATATGGAAGAGTCCGAGCTTAAAAAGAAATCAGAGCTGATTGACAAGCTGGCAGATATCGATGAGAATAGCGAGGAACTTTTATTAAGACAAGGAAAAGTGCCAACAGGTGAAATAGCAGTCGGAGAGTATGATTATCATACCGCGGCGTTACCGGTTATTGCTTATAATATTGCAAATGATGACAGTATTGCATCTGTGACAGCAGCGGTTTGGCACAACGAAGATCAAAGTGATTTGCAATGGGTGGAGTTACCACAGAACGAAGATGGGACATATTCGACAAATGTGAACATTGCCAATTTTAATTTTGTATTGGGAGAGTATCATATACACGTATATGCTGTAAACACAGATGGACAGCAGTATTTCCTCGGAGAAGGAATAGGAAGTGTGCAATAAAAAGATGAAAAATATAAAACAGTATTTAGACTTGACTTTTTGGAAATTTATTTTAGTTGGAATTATAAACACACTTGTGGGGACAACAGTAATGTTCGTAGCATATAATCTGTGCCATCTGAATTACTGGGTATCGTCAGTATCCAATTATGTTGTGGGCAGTATTGTGAGCTACTTTTTAAATAAATATTTTACCTTTCAGGATAAGAAAAAATCCTGGAGACAGGTGGGGATATTTGTAGTTAATATTACAATCTGCTATTTGCTGGCATATGGATTGGCAAAACCGTTTGTCAACTGGATACTCGCCGGACAAGCGACTGTTGTTCGCGATAATGTTTCTATGCTAGTTGGAATGGGAGCATTTGTAGTGTTCAATTATTTGGGACAGAGAATAGTAGTTTTTAAAAGATGAGTATATAGAGGAAAAAGTGGAAAAGAGTAAACGAATTTATTGGATTGATGGTTTAAAGTGAATTGCCAGTATAATGATATTTGTACATCATTTCTTTGTCGGATTCATGCCGGCCTCCTATTATGGTGTCGGTGCAATGCAGCATGGAAACGATGGTTGGGAAGTATTGCTGAGTCAAAATCCTGCGAGTGTGCTGATAAATGGGAAATTCTGGGTCTGTGTGTTTTGTGTATTGAGTGGACTAGTACAAGGATATAAGATATTTTCAATGGAAGGTTTGGATAGATTGCCGAAAGATATGGTGAAAAGATATTTCAGACTTTCCTTGCCTGTATTTTTTATTTCACTGATTGTGTATTTAATGATGAAGGCGAAATGTTTTATAATGTTCAGGCAAATCAAATTGTACAGTCTCCGTGGCTTGGAACATATTATTCGGAAAAAAAGACGTTGAAAGATGTATTTTATACTTCTTTCATTTCTGTTTGGTTTGTGAGAGAATCTACATTTTCTAATGCATTTTGGATGTTAAAAGAAATTTTTGTGGGTTCATATCTGACATACATTCTTTCAATGATTGGGTATAAGAAAAGAAAAAATGTATTGGTAATTTATGCTGGATTAGGAATTGTATTTTGGATATTACAGAGTTATATGTTAGCATTTGTTGCAGGGGTAATTATTGCATATATTATTGCAAATACAGAAAAAATTAAAGTATCAGCCAATCATTGGAGGACTGGAAATACTTGTAGGCTGCTTTTTGGGTGGATATCCAACAGGGGTAGTACCAACAAATATTTATCGTTTGTTTAGTTTTCAAAGTTATGTCATCTGGCATATATTGGGAGTTTCTTTCTTGGTTTTGGGAATATATCATTGCAGAATCGTACAAAAAATATTAGGTATGAAAAAATTCTTAGTATTAGGAGAAAACTCATTTGCAATATATCTTGTACATATTCCGATTTTATTTAGCTTTTCTTCATGGGCATTTGTGAAGATTTATGAAAGACTGAACAGATATCAGTTCAGCGTAATGCTAGTGTTTATAATGTCATTATTGGTGGTATTTGTAGGAGCATATTTGTATCATAACATAATTGAAAAAATATGTGGAAAGATAGAATATAAGATAATTGAACAAGTGTAACAGATAAAATGATATTAAATATTTAAAACTTAATAAATGGTCTCTTTAATTTATTTATAGTAAAATATGAAGAAATTTGACTTTTGTTGTTGTAACTAATATAATAAATTAGTTAAAGTAAACAGAGAAAGGTGTAAGAAATGTATACAGCAGAAAATCACACATTTGTAATATGTGCATATAAAGAAAATCCATATTTGGAGAATACCGTAAAAACATTGTTGAATCAGACTGTCAAAAGCAAAATTATATTGTCTACATCAACACCAAATGATCACATAAGAGGTGTGTGTGAAAAATACAAAATACCAATTGTAGTTAATCCAACTCCTCATTTAGCAGGAGATGATTGGAACTATGGATATAATCAGGCGAATACAGAATTGGTAACTATTGTTCATCAAGATGATTTGTACGCAAAAGAATTTTTGGAGCAATCATTGAATGCGCTGAACAATGCAAAAAATCCGTTATTTTGCTTTACAGATTACTGTGAATTGAAACAAGGAAAAAAAGTGGAAAATAATCTTCTTTTGAACATAAAAAGACTTATGAATACACCGTTAAGATTTAATTCTATAAATGAAAAAAAATGGATTCGAAAAAGATTATTAGGTCTTGGCTGTGCAATTTGTTGTCCGGCAGTAACGTATGTGAAAGAACGTTTAGGAGATTCAATATTTGATACGACTTACAAGAATAGTTGTGATTACAAAACTTGGGTTGATCTTGCAGAGCGAGATGGAAGTTTTGTATATGTTCCTAAAAAGTTGTTACTGCATAGGATTTACGCAGAGTCAGCAACAACACTAAATTTGAGTGAAAATATAAGAAAAGCTGAAGATCAGGAAATTTTGTCTACATTATGGCCAAAACCGATTGCAAGTATGATAAATAATGTATATGCATTAAGTGAGAAAAGCAATAAAATATAGATGAGGAGTTTTATATGAAAAAGGTGTTAGTAACAGGAGCTGCCGGATATATAGGAAGACATGTTGTGAATGAATTACTGCAAAAAAAGCAGAAAGTCATAGTGACAGATTTAGATATGTCTTGCTTTGGTGATGAAGTTGAAAAAATAAGTGTGAATCTTTTCGAAAAAAATGAAAATATTTATGAAGAATTAGGAAAACCAGATGTATGTATTCATTTGGCCTGGAAGGATGGATTTTCACATAAATCACATGCACATATGGGCAATTTGTCAGGACATTATGAGTTTATAAAAAATATGCTTGCTGGTGGATTACCTCAAATAGTAATCATGGGATCTATGCATGAAGTCGGTTATTGGGAAGGCGCTGTAACAGAGGATACACCAACTAATCCATTATCATATTATGGGGTTGCAAAAAATGCATTAAGAGAAGCTGCGAGAGAGTTATGCAAGGAATATAATGCAGTTTATCAATGGACAAGAGCGTATTATATTCTTGGTGATGATTTGAAAAATCATTCTATTTTTTCGAAATTGATTGAAGCTGAGGAAAATGGGCAAGAATATTTTCCATTTACAAGCGGAAAAAATAAATATGATTTTATGGATATTGATGAATTAGCAGAGCAGATTGTATTAACTGCATTACAAACAGAAATAGATGGTGTGATTAACTGTTGCTCTGGTATACCGATGAGTCTTGGAGACAAAGTTGAAGAATTTATTAAAAGTCATGACTTTAAAATTAAATTGAAATATGGGGCGTTTCCAGATCGCCCATATGATTCTCCAGGAATTTGGGGAGATAATACGAAAATAAATAAAATAATAAAAAATTATCGCAGTACTAAGGGAGAAAGAACGGGTGAGTACTAAATTAAGCAAAGCACATGGAATGAGTCATAATTTACATTTTTTAAGATTTGTAGCAGCAATTTTAGTGATTATGAGTCATTCTTTCGTGCTGTCTACGGGGGATTTTGAAAAAGAGTGGTTTTACCGAGGCTCTGGTGGACAAATTACAATGGGCGCATTTGCTGTTGCAATATTTTTCCTATATTCAGGATTTCTTATAGCCAGAAGTTTTAGAAAAAAAACTACAGTAAAAGAGTTCTTGATGGGAAGATGCGTTAGAATATTTCCGGTTTTGATAGTTACAGTTATATTATCAATTGGAGTATTGGGACCGCTATTTACAGGATTTTCATTAAAAGAATATTTCAGTAACGCTCAGACATATAAGTATATGTTGAATTCAATTTTTTTATTACAACATAATCTGCCGGGTGTTTTTGAACAGAATGTATATGCAGCTACTATAAATGGAGCGTTATGGACGTTACCTGTTGAATTTTTTTGCTATATATTATGTCTGATCTTATATAAAACAGGATTGCTTCAGAAAGAGAAAATGTGGATTACAATACCTATTGTTACAGGTGGAAGTATTGGAATATGTATAGTTGCTTCGAAAACAGGAATAGAAATGTTAACGACGGTTCTTTTCCCAATGATATGCTTTTATATGGGAATATTATATGAAGTGTATAAAGAAATGATTATATTAGATTCAAAAATATTTGTAGCCTCAATAGTAGTCTTTGGTATGGCTTCAGTTTGTGGATTTTTGAAAGTAGGATTTGTTTTATTCTTAAATTACAGTTTGATTTATTTTGCTTTCGGCTGCAAAGATATGTGTAAGCGAGTATGGAAAAGTGGAAATTGGTCATATGCCATGTATTTATGTGGTTTTCCGATTCAACAGGCAATTATATCAATATGTGGTGGTGAGATGAACCCATATATAAATATTTTAATATCCATACCAATTATCATAGTAGTATCAATAATATTGTATGGATTTGTGGAAAAGAAAGTAACGGAATTGTACAAGATAAAAGGAAATAAATAAAAGGAGAACTAGAGATTATGGAAAAATATATACAGCAGGTAATAGATGAAGAAAAAGAGTGTTTAAATAAATTTGAACAAGAAGAAAATAAAAAGACATTAGCTCAAATATCCGAAAAAGTTGTAGAAACTTTAAAAAATGGTCATAAAATTTTGATAGCAGGTAATGGTGGGTCGGCAGCAGATGCACAACATTTTGCGGCTGAAATTGTAGGAAGATTTACAACAGAAAGACAGGCTCTTCCAGCATTAGCTTTGACAACAGACACTTCTATACTAACAAGTGTTGGAAATGATTATGCATTTGATAAAATTTTTTCCAGACAAGTAGAGGGGCTTGGTGCAGAGGGAGATTTGTTTATTGGAATTTCTACAAGTGGAAATTCTGGGAACATCATAGAGGCAATTAAGGCGGCGCAGAAAAAAAGAATTTATACAGTAGGAATGCTTGGAAAAGATGGTGGTAAAATAAAATCTATGTGCGATAATTCGATTGTAGTTCCATCTAATGTGACAGCAAGAATACAGGAAATTCATGGTATGTGTATTCATATAATGTGCGCATTTGTTGATCAGGCTTATGATAATTAATAAAACTTTGGAGAAGTGTTATGAAAAATAATTCATATAATGTATCTGGAAAATTTTTAAAAGCAAATCAAATGTTGTGGAAAATGTCCTTTTTACAAAAAGGAAGAATGTTGTTCTATTTTATAGATAAAATCCTTTTACTGGGAACTGCAAAAAGAGCAAAAAAGGAACAATACAAATGCAACAGCAATAGAAAAAAAGTATTGATTGTATATAACATGGCTCTGGGTGATGGGATCATGTTTTTGGGGGTGGCAGACCATTTTAGAAAGCTATATCCTAAAGAACAGTACGAATTAACTATCGCATGCCAGACAGCGTTTAAGTCATTATATGAAGAAACAGGATTGTTTGATTATGTGTTACCGTTTGATTTTGCAGGTTCTATTGTTAATCTGAAAAATCGCAGAAATTTATTAAAAAAAATAAGAGAAAAACAGTATGATATTGTAATTGACCCGGTTGGTTGTGATAATTGTACTACCAATGTTTTTGTAACAAATGCTGTTATAGCTAAAGAAAAAATAGGAGTATTAGATTGCACACTTCCACATGTTCAAAGTCCAAAGTGGATGTTAAAAAATATATATACAAAAATTATTAAATTACATGAAAAAGATGCGCATTTAATAGAGTTTTATTCGGAGTTTATAAGAATGCTGGGAGATAATACTTGCGAAGCACACCCTGCTAAATTCTCCCAAATTACATTGCCATTCGAAACACCAGAAAGATTTTTTATAATATTTCCTACGGCAAGTATGGCAGTGAAAAGATGGCCGTTAAGCCGATATGCATATTTAGCAAAAAAGATACAGAAAGAAACAGGAATGCCATTAGTTGTATGTGGTACCAATCACGATAAGTCGACAATAGATCAATTCTTGAAACTAGTGCCAGATCTTGAAGTAATAGATTATATTGGAAAAACAAGTATAAGAGAGTTTATAGAACTGATAGGAAGAGCAGAAATGGTTTTGACTAATGATACAAGTGCTTATCATATAGCGGTTGCAAAGCAATGTAAAGTTGCTCTTATTTGTGGTGGATATACATATACGAGATATGCTCATTATGATTATGAGAGCAAAGGGTATAGGAATCCGGTTCTTATATGTGAAAAAATGAAATGCTATGATTGTAATAATTATTGCAAATATAATAATCGAGATATATTTCCGTGCATTGAAGCTATTACAGAAGAAAAAGCATGGAATGTTGTTAAAACTATGATTGAGAAGAGGTAAATATGAACGTAGAATTGTTGCACAATGTGAAAAAATTAAGAGTTTTGGTAATTGGAGATTTCATGATAGATAAATATATTGAAGGATCCGTATCGAGAATATCACCTGAAGCACCAGTTCCGGTTTTGGCTGTAAAAAATAAAATCAGCAAGTTGGGTGGGGCTGGAAATGTAGTGAATAATCTAGCTATGCTAGGTGCAAGTATCAGAGTTGCTGGCTGTATTGGAACAGATATAGATGGAATCTGGTTAAAAGAAGAGTTGTCTAGACGAAATATAGATACCAGTTATTTGAGACAGGAAGATAATACTCAGACAATTGTTAAAACGAGACTGGTTTCTAAAAAGCAACAATTTTTAAGATATGATGAAGAAACGATACAGGATGTTTCGGATACTTTTGTTGAGTTTATAATTGCTAATATAGAAGATGTTTTCAAAAAAATAGATGTATTGATAATTTCAGATTATGGAAAAGGAACTATACGTGAGGATCTTGCACAGGTTTTAATAGGATATGCGAATAAAAATAATATTATAAGTATTGTAGATCCGAAGGGCAAAGATTATAAAAAGTATAGTAATGCTACCGTATGCACTCCAAATCTGAATGAATTACGAGTTGTTACTGGAGAAAAAATTGAAACAGAAGAAGAAATTAGTATATATGGAAAACAATTAAGAGAAACAATAAAACTAAAAAATTTAATGATTACAAGATCTGAAAAGGGAATTTCGATTATTACAGAGAAAAATGAAAAGAAAGATTTTCCTGCCGTGGAAAAAGAAGTAATTGATGTCAGTGGGGCAGGTGACACAGTTGTTTCAGCATTAGCAGTATGTATGGGAGTTGGATATTCTATTGATGATAGTTGTATAATTGCAAATATTGCGGCGTCTATTGTTTGTTCTAAATTTGGAACGTCTACAGTATCGTTAAATGAACTTATTGGTGGAATTGTTTCTAGCGGTGAATTTAAAGAAGTTGATGTACAAGTAGCAAAATATATTACATTGGGATTAAAAGAACAAGGGAAAAAAGTGGTTTTCACAAACGGTTGTTTTGATCTGATCCATGCAGGACATATTTCGTCTTTTTTACAGGCTAAAAAATATGGTGATATTTTAATTGTTGCTGTCAATAGTGATTCATCAGTAAAAAAAATAAAGGGTGATAAAAGACCTATTGTTGGACAGAAAAATCGTGTGAAAATGTTATGCGGTTTAGAATGTGTAGACTATGTTATAGTAATGGAAGATACAACCCCAGAGAGAATTTTGAATATATTACAACCAGATATTGTTGTGAAAGGGAAAGATTGGGAAGGCAAAGAAATGCCAGAAAGAAAAATTATTGATTCCTATGGTGGAACTATGAAATTTATTGATTTGGAACAAGGACTTTCGACTACTAACATTATTAAGAAAATATCAGAGGTTTATTAATAAATGAATGGAAAAATAAAAGCTGTTTTTCTTGATCGAGATGGAACTATTAATGTTGATTATGGCTATGTATATCAAAAAGATAAATTGAAATTTATTCCAGGAGTATTAGAAGGATTAAAAAAGTTACAAGAAGCAGGTTTTAAGTTGTTTATAGTGACTAATCAATCGGGAATTGCGAGAGGTTACTATTCAGTAGAACAGATGAATGAATTTCATGAATATATGACAGAAAAACTTAAAGTAGAAGGGATAGTAATCGAAAAAATTTATTATTGTCCACATTTATCAGGGTGCGACTGTAGAAAACCTAAGTTGAAATTATTTTATCAAGCTGTAGAGGAATATAATATTGATCTTTCAAAATCATATGCGATTGGAGATCGAATGAGAGACTTGGCATTGTGCAATGTTGAACCTGTAGGGGGATATTTGATAGGAAATGAAGAAAGTGTATTGGTAACATCCCCGATAGTAGTATGCGACAATTTGTTACAAGCAGCAGAAGATATTGTGAGAAAAGAACATGATAAATAAAGTACTAAAAACAAGAATTATAGAAAAACAACCCACTGACAGACAAAATTTTTTGTGGAATATGATAGGAAGTGGAATATATTCTGCATCGTCAATGTTGTTGTCGTTGATTGTTATAAAGATTATAGGAGCTGATTCAGGTGGTGTCTTTTCGATTGCATTGACAATTAGCCAAATGTTAGTTTATATAGCATATTTTGAGATGCGAACATATTTAGTCACAGATGCAAATGATGAGTTTAAGTTTGAAGAATATCATACGACAAAAATATTGTTGTGTATATTGATGCTTGGAATTAGTATTTTGTATACAGTGATTAAAGGATATGGAAATGAGAAGGCTGTTATTGTAATTTTAGTATGTTATTCGAGATTTCTAGATGGATATGCAGATGTCTATGAAGCACAATTTCAAAAAATAGGTCGTTTGGATATTGCGGGAAAATCATTGACGTATAGAACAAGTGTATATTTTGTCGTTTTAGTGGGCATGTTGATCTGCAGTAAAGACATAATTATTTCTTTGATAATTGCGAATATCTTTGGAATGATAGGTGTTTGGATATGCAACATAAAAATCATGCATATGATAGAACCGATACACTTGAGTTTTGACATGGTTAAAGTGAAAAAAATAGTGGGAAAATGTTTTCCATTATTTATAGGGGTATTTTGCTGGACATATATATTGAGTGCTTCGAGAATGGCAATAGATGGGAATATGAGTAGCAATTATCAGTCATATTATCAGATTATATTTATGCCAGTCTCAGTAATTAATTTGTTTGCTGGTTTTGTTTTAAGACCGTTGCTTCCACAAATGGCAGAAGATTATGCGAAAAAAGAATTAAAAAAATTCAAAAACGTTATTTTAAAAATACTGGCAGGAATAACTGGAATAACAGTTGTGTGTATGGCAGGAGCATGGTTGTTAGGAATACCGGTGTTGTCGATTCTTTCAGGATGTGATTTGAAAGAATATAAGGGAGTATTAGTATTTTTATTATTTGCAGGAGGAATAAATTCTGTATCATTTACATTATATTACGTTTTAACAGTTATGCGAAAAATGCGAAGTATTTTAATAGGTTATGCTGGAGCTGCTCTGTTTGCGTTTGTGATATCAAGTCCGTTGGTACGACTGAATGGAATAAATGGGGCTGCATTTAGCTTTTTTGCAACAGTTGTATTGCTGTGCATATTGTTTTGTGTTTCAATTTTCGGTGAAGTAATTAGAATGAAAAATAGATAATAAAGGTAAAGGGTAATGGTAAACAATATGAAAAAATTGGTAATTATACCAGCGTATAATGAAAGTGAAAGTATTGAAAAAACAGTAAATGAAATAAAAACGAAGGCAAAAGGATTTGATTATGTAGTTATCAATGATTGTTCGACTGATAATACAAAAGAGATTTGCGAAAATAATGGATTTAATATAATAAATCTTCCGATTAATTTGGGAATAGGTGGAGCAGTACAAACGGGATATCGTTATGGATACAATGAGGGATATGATATAGCTGTTCAGGTCGATGGAGATGGACAACATAATCCAGAATTTCTGGTGAAAATGGCAGATTATTTAGAACAAGAAAATGCGGATATGGTCATTGGATCACGATTCATAGAAAAAGAAGGATTTCAGTCTTCGGGAACAAGGCGGATTGGAATTAAGTATTTTACTATTTTGATTAAGCTTTTAACAGGAAAAACGATTACTGATCCAACATCAGGACTTAGAATGGTTAACAGAGATGTGATGAAAATTTTTGCATATGACTATCCTAAAGATTATCCTGAACCGGAAAGCGTGGTAGCAATTTTAAGAAAAAAGAAAAAAGTTGAAGAAATTCCGGTAATAATGAGAGCACGTAATGGGGGAGTGTCTTCAATTTCCTTAAAAAAATCTGTTTATTATATGATAAAGGTTACATTGGCGATTTTAATCGAAAGAATCAGAAAGTAGGTTTATAATGAATATTAGAATACAAATTATTATTGCAATACTAATTATTGTTGCTTTGACAGTAATTGTAAATATGATTCGAAAAAAAGGACTGGAATTAAGGTATGCTTTATCTTGGTTGATTGTGGGAGTTGGGGTATTAATATTAGATATCTTTCCACAGTTAATAGAATGGATAGCGCACACTATGGGAATTGTAAGTCCGATAAATATGTTATTTTTTGTGGGATTTTGTTTTTCACTTTGTATTATTTTTGTATTAACAGTGGCTGTGTCAAGGATGTCGATAAGAATAAAAGAATTAGCGCAGGAATTAGCATTATACAAGAAGGAAGAAGAATAATTTTAAAATAAAAAGGAAAGTGCATATGGCTGATAAAGTAAAAAAGATTTTTCCAAGGTTAATATTTTTAATTTGTGTATGTTTAGTTGTCGAAATATTATGTAATATAAAAGTAATGACATTGGACAAAAAAGAGAGCGGAGAACATATCATAACAGAGGCGGTATCAGAAAAAGAAGGCTTTGAAAAGAAAGAAGAGGGGTATGAATTAGAAGAATCAACAGGGACTATAAAATGGGAACTTAATGATAGATATGTTGATAAATTTATATACTATTTTAAAAGTACGAAGGAATTAATGTCGACACAAATAAGAGTTGGATATAAAAATGGATTTGGCAAAGAAGAGATAATGGAGATTAATGATGCTAATCCACAGGTGTTGTCAACAAAGTCGGTAGTTAATATTAATAAAAATGTATCGTGGATTACGTTAACGATTAATAAAGAACGTGATGATGAAGAATTTCAAATATTAGCGGCAAAAATAAAAAATAATGTATTGATTAATCCATTAAGAATTTTAATGACATTATTAATTGGAATATTATTTGTTACAGCATGGGATTCTCGGAAAGCCTCCCGAATAAGAATAGAAGTAGGATTTGCATTAATTGCTAGTGTGGCAGGTATAATTATGGCAATATCTTTGCCAACGAATAAGGTTGGTTGGGACGAGGAAACACATTTTAAATGGGCATATGAAATATCAGTGTGGCCGGGAGGAGAAATGGTATCTTCGCAACCGGCGGGACAAATGGCTGTTACAACATATAATTGGCCTTATAATCAGCCAGAAACTTATGAAGAAAAAGTGGAATTGAACAATACATTGGATGACATGTATAGTAATGGTGATCATGCAGTACCTGTTGCTGGTAGATTACACAAAATGTATTTTACGGGGTTGGTTTATCAAGCGATAGGTATAAAATTAGCAAGGGGAATAGGATTGCCATTTCATTACATGTTTTTAGCTGGTAGATTGGCTGGATTAGTAATGTATATTACAATTATGAGTCTAGCAATTTATTTTATACCAATTGGAAAAAAATGCTTGGCATTTATAGGAGTAATGCCTACTTCTTTATTTATAGCTATTTGCTATTCATATGATACGGCTGTAATGGCATTTATATCGTTAGGAATAGCATTGTTGTTACGTGAATGGTTAGACAAAGAAAAAGAGAATATAGAATTAAAAAATATGTTTATTGCGTATTGTTGCTTGGCATGGGGAACATTACCAAAAGCAATATATGCTCCAATAGCTCTGATTGGATATGCCATACCAGAAGAAAGATTTAAAAATAAAAAGCAGGCAAGAATATTTAAAATTTGTATAACGTTGTTATTTATAATGCTTATGGCAAGTTTTATAATACCTCAATTATTGAATCCAGGAGCGAGAACTGATGCAAGAGTACAAGGTACAGATGGAGCGAGCCAAATGGGAATGATTATAGGTCATGTTTTTGTTTACGCAAAGGTATTGCTGAAAAATGTTTGGGATTCATTAGGTTCATATACTATTGGAGAAGGAACATATTTATTAATGGGGCATTTGGAAATGAGTGGTTATAAATATTTAATTCCAATTATGGCTGTTTTGGTAATAGTTACAGATCAGATATACGACAATGTATATGAAATAAATATGAAGCAAAAAATTTGGCTTTCTGTTTTGATTATGGGTATGGTTGCGATGATTTGGACAGCTTTATATATCTCCTTTAATGAAATAGGGGCTACGTCAATACAAGGTGTTCAAGGTAGATATTATCATCCATTGCTTATATTATTATATATTGTTTTAGGTGGAAGGTATATAACTGTCAATATTGAAAAAAGGAAATTTGATTATCTTTTTTTAGTAATGTGCGCAATTATAACTTGCACTACTGCAGAAAAAGTATTTGTTACATTTTGTGTATAGGGTATGTGTAATTCAGAACTAGAGGAGGAGAAAATGAAAAACAAGTGGAAGAAAGTGTTGGCTTCGTTTATGTGCGGTTTACTAGTGCTTGGAATTGTACCAATACAGAGTACATATGCGGCAACAGATTCAAGTGTCAGTAGTATTAAGGATTCAATCAGTGATAATGAGACTTTGGATAGTCAAGATGTCGAAAATGTTGAACAGGCAGATGAATCAACAGATGCCCAGACAAATCAAGATTTGACTGAAGAAACAGAAAAAAGTACGGATGCAAAGATAAATTATCTGTATGTTGAAAGTCCGTATTTAGAAACACCGGCACAGGAAAATATAGTATTATCAATTGGTGATGGTACACAAAATGTGTTAAATGTACGTTTGATTTATAGTGATGAAAATGGTGTTAGTGAAGAATGGGGGTGTAGTGAACAAAAAGAAGAAACTTTTCTTTTTAAAAAAAGTTTTGAAGGTTCAGAACAAAATTCTTATCAGATTGTTTCAGTAAAATATAATGAGAATGGTGAAGAAAAGGAAGAAAATTTGGCATCTATAGGGATAGATGCCCAGTTCGGAGTAAATAAGACATATGAAGGATATCAACCATATGAATCAAGTGAAGAAGATGTATCTGATTCAGAAGTTGAGGCATCAATTGTTACGATTGATGGAGATACAAGTGTTGAAGAAGCTGCACAGGATGTAACAGAAACGTTGGTAGATACACAAACATTAGTTGATGGTATTGCGGTTCAAAGTGGAATAGAAGAGAATGCTTCAAGAAACAAAGATTTGGTAGTTGTGATTGATCCTGGACATGGAGGAAAAGATTCGGGAGCAACTGCAAACGGATTATATGAAAAGAATCTTACACTTTCAATTGCTAAATATTGCAGGGAAGAATTAGAAAAGTATGCTGGCGTGAAAGTATATATGACGCGAGAAAGTGATACGTATCCAACTTTAACAGAACGTGTAGAATTAGCAAAAAACTGGGGCGCAGATGTATTGGTGAGTATCCATATCAATTCGGCAGATGCAACTGGAGCTAACGGTGCTGAAGTCTGGTATCCAAATAGTAATTACAATGCAGAAATTCATAATGAGGGACAGGCATTAGCAGGAAAAATTCAAAAGGAATTAGTAGCACTGGGGTTAACTGATAGAAAAATTACAACAGGTAATTCAAAGGATTATAAATATCCAGATGGTTCAGTAGCAGATTCGTTAAGTATAATACGAAACAGCAAGTTGAATGGATTTCCGGGAATAATTGTTGAACATGCCTTTATTAGTAATCCAAGTGATGCAGCAAAATTAAAGCAGGATAGTTTCTTGAAACAACTTGGAATTGCGGATGCAACTGGAATTGCTAATACATATGGGTTGATAAAAAAGACGGCTCTGAATTTGCAAGTTAGTAATAAAAATGATTTTGTTGGTACAGCTAATATTCAAGTAAGTGGTATTGGAACAAATGGGAAAATAGTAGTCTCTAATGAAAATGGAACAACACGCCAGTATAGTGTCTCGACAGGAAGCACAACAGTAGCATTTGATATTAAAGATTTTAATAATGAAAGAGGAACATATAAAGTACAGGCATATACGGCAACTGGTGAATTAAAGAAAGAAATTACCTTTTATGTTTCAAAAGATGTATCAAGAACGATAAGTGCGACTTCTGTAGATGATAAAGATATGGAAGTTTTGTTAAAAACTAAATTTGCAGATATGCCTGCAGAAGTAGTTGCAGTGAACTTTGCTGTTTGGAGTGTGGAAAATGGACAGGATGATATTATTTGGTATAATGGAAGCCAAAAAACATCAGGGGAGTGGACTGCAACAGCAAATATTCAGAAGCACAAGACAGCAGGGGATTATAATGTGCATGTATATGCAACATTATCAGATGGTACACAACTATTTTTGGATAGTACAAATTTTGAAATCGAAAACCCGACAGTATCAGCTAGTATAAGCAATTATGATAAGGATTTAGGGACATTTGATATAATTATAAAAGCAAATTCGAAGTCTGGAATAAAATCAATTAAAGTGCCGGTATGGTGTGCGGCAGATCAAAGTGATATAAAAGAATATTATGCAGAAAAGCAAAATGACGGAACATATAAAGTACATGTTAGTGTAGCAAATCATAAGTATGCAGTAGGAACCTATACTGCACATGTATATATGACAGCAGGAAATGGCTTGACAGGATTTTGCGGAGCTGGACATCAAGATGTAGTAATGCCAGAGGTTAAAATTAGTGCTACGAATAGTGATGACAAGGAAATTTTGTATAATTTGAAAGCGGCAAATACAGGATTGTTAGGAAATGTTCGTGCTGTGCAGTTTGCAACATGGAGTGCGGAAGGCGGACAAGATGACATCATCTGGTATGGAGGAAGCCGGAATAGTGCAGGAGAATGGACAGCAACAGCAGATATCCGAAAGCATAAGACGGCAGGAACATACAATGTGCATGTATATGCAACGATGACAGATGGAAGTATGAGATTTTTGGGTTCAACAACATTTGAAGTGAGCAGTCCGAAAGTGACAGCGGAAATCCGTAACTATGATGAAGGAAAAGGAACATTCGATGTTGTAGTGACACCGGAGAGTAAGAGTGGAATTCAAATAATACAGGTGCCGGTATGGTGTGCGGGCAACCAAAGCGATATTAACTGGTATACGGCAGAGAAACAGAGTGATGGAACGTATGTAACGCATGTAAGTATGTCAAACCATAAGTATGCAGTAGGAAGCTATAAAGTGCATGTATACATGACCTGTGAAAATGGATTGAAGGGATTTGTAGTAGCAGGGCAGCAAGAAGTTACAATGCCGAAAGTAAGTATTAGTGCCACTAATAGTGATGGAAAAGAGATTCTGTATAATTTAAAAGTATCAAATGCAGGATTAATGGGAAGCGTTCGTAATGTGCAGTTTGCAACATGGAGTGCGGAAGGCGGACAAGATGACATCATCTGGTAT